>JAKAXF010000080.1 GCA_021816645.1 Microcaldota archaeon
ATCTAAAGATAATATAAATGTTAGCATTTATATTCCATACGGGAAAGATTGGGTGCCTTTCGCTATAAAGCGTCTCACAGAAGGCCATATAAGGGATATCGCTGTAGCGATCCTTGACGGGGAGGCGAAGAGGACGGTAGATAGGGATGGCGAAGGAGATTGACAGGCCTGTAGATCTGGTTACTGGAGCGACCAGCAAACTCGGGGCGCTGATTGTAAAAAGGCTGGTTGACAATGGCCACGAAGTGCGGGCGATTATAAGGGGCGAGCCCGCGGTAGACCCGGGATGGAAGCAGCTTCCTCCGGGAGTCAAACCCTACATAGCAGACATAACACTTAAGAACGAGCGTGACGCGGGCGAACTGCAGAAGGCCTGCGAAGGAGTAGACAACATATTTCACGTCGCCAGCGCGGTTTACAACTACAAGCACACCTACGACGAGTTCATAGATATAAACGTGGTCGGAACCGAGAACGTCATAAACGCGGCGCTGAACGCGAACAAGGGCAAACCCGTTCGCTTCATGTGCGTAGGCAGCGTTACGGTATACGGTTACAGGAGACCCGGCGAGGTGCTCACCGAAGAGTCAAACACGCATCCTGAGAGCAACTATTCGAAGAGCAAGCTGATGCAGGAAGAGGTCGTGAAGGCTTACGCGGACTCAAATCCCGGACTGAAGTACACTATACTCAGGTACAGCACGCTGTACGGCCCAGGATACGAGAATTCTTTCTTCAAAGTTTTTCAGCTCCTCAAGGAGGGCAAGCTGATGTACATAGGCGACGGCACGAATCATCTCTCGCTGATTCACGTGCAGGACGCCGCAGACGCAATTGTTGAGGCTGCGGAGAACACGAAGAGCATAAACGAGACCTACAACGTTACCGACAACGAGTATCATACGATAAAAAGTCTTTTCGAGCTCGCAGCGCGCCTGCTCGGGGTGCCAGCGCCTACGAAGAGCCGCTCTACAACCGTAGCTCGGTTGAGCAGAAGGTTCGTAAACCTGAAGTACGACGAGTTCGAATTTCTGACGAGCGACAGGATGATAAGTTCCGACAAGATATTCAAGGACATAGGGTTCAAGCCAAAGATAAAGATAGATAGGGGGTCGAATGAGCTCGTACAGGACTTCCTGAAGAGCGCCAGCGCAAGAGCCTGATCCCTTCTTCTGGTGTTTTTATGCTCGACGCCAATTCCTCAAACATCCTGCGCTCCCTGATAAGGGAATACTACTCCAACGCGAGAGACATCGCGCCGAAAAGCGTGGAGAAGCGCGAGTTCGGATTCGGAGATTTCGAGAACAAGATCGCGTTCAGGCACGCGTCGTTCAAAGACCCACCATCACTCCAAAAATATCTTGTATCAAACGCTCCGGCGTACGTTTCATATTCCTCGGCCCACTACGAGCTTCCTGAAGCGAGGCCCATGGAGAACAAGAAAATGATCGGAGCAGAGCTGGTCTTCGACCTTGACGCGTCAGATCTGCACCTCGCGTGCCAGAAGGAGCACGGCACAGATTGGGTGTGCGAAAACTGCCTGGACTCCGTAAAGAGGGAAACGATAAGGCTGATAGAAGACTTTCTTATTCCAGACTTCGGTTTCTCAAAGGGCGAGCTCGAGGTTAACTTCAGCGGCAACAGGGGTTACCACGTGCACGTATACAACGACGGCGTCTTTCATGCGGGTAGCGTGGAGAGGAAAGAGATAAGCTCGTACATATCAGCTACCGATCTCGAACCCAGATCCATATTTCCCACGCTGGGAATACGCGGCCTGCAGCTGAAGGGGCCCAAGCCTACCGACATGGGCTGGGGCGGCAAGTTCGCGAGGGCGTTCATAAGCCGGCTCAACACTGGGATAGGCTCGCTCACGGAACTCGGCATAGACCGGCCCCTGGCGTCAAAGCTCGTTAGGAGGAGGACGGAGATAATACTCGGCATAAGCACCGGCAACTGGGACAAGGTCGAAATACCAAAGAAGGCAGAGTTCTGGTCGAAAGTGATAAGCGGCGTAGTAATCAAGCAGAGCGACTCGATAGACAGGAACGTAACGAACGATCCCAACCATCTCATAAGGCTGCAGAACTCTATACACGGCTCTACCGGACTCATCGCGAAGAAGTTCTCGCTTTCAGAAATCGACAGGTTCGACCCAATGAACGACGCGATAGCTTTCGGTAATGAGCCGATGAAGGTAAACGTCACAGCCCCCAAATTCCACATGGGCGGCGAAGAGTTTGGGCCTTTTGACAACAGCACGGCAGAGCTGCCCACATACGCGGCGGCCTATCTCCTCCTGAAAGGTAAGGGTACGATGAAGTAGCGCTGCCACCGCTCTATGAGCTTTTTTATTGTTTCTTGACATAGCCTTATCCCCGCCCTCTCCATATACAATTTGTTGATAGGACCATGCCTCTATTCTGAAAATAGCAAGGTTTTTATGCTGTTTGAGTGCTATCTCTCTGTAAAAGGGGTGCGTACTACAATGGCTGAGAGGCTGCTCGTGCTGGCCGTCGACATAGACAACGACCTGTACCAAAAAGCTAAGATATCTGGCCCCGTTGTCGGGAGAGCGAACATCCTAGCCGCGGCAGACAAATTCATACTTGCTGATCCTCAGGATACGGACGCCAACGTCCTGTTCGAGAGCATAAAGAAGTACGACGAGCTCAAGGCGGCGGGCTATCCCGTCGCCGTGGCCGCCGTTACCGGAGCGGAGAAGGAGGGTTACGTCGCCGATTCCGAGCTCGCGAGGCAGATAGACATGCTGCTCGACAGGTTCAAGGTTGACGCTTGCATACTCGTCACCGACGGTGCTAGCGACAACCGCGTACTGCCAATACTGAAAAGCAGGATAAAGGTGAACAGCGTAGACCTCGTCAGGATGAAGCAGGCAGAGAAGCTTGAGAATACCTATTTCGTAGTATTTGAAAAGCTGAAGGAGCCCCACTTCGCCAGGATCATATTTGGGATACCCGCAGTGCTTCTTCTGCTATTTGCGATAAGCGCCTACCTGCACTACGGCTGGCAGTTGCCGGTAAGCCTTATAGGCCTTTATCTACTCATCAAGGGCTTTGGCCTCGAGGACGCCGTAGTGAACTCGTTCAGGGGCTTCGGATTCAGCGTCGACAGGCTGAGCTTCATATTCTACACAAGCACAATAATATTCTTCATCATAAACCTGATACTCGGGGCAAGCAGCTACACGGCCTCGCTCAAGAGCACCGGGAACGTACTGGTATCCGTGGCGTACGGGCTCGAGAGCTTCATACTACTGCTGCCCGTGACGCTTGGTCTCTATCTGATAGGCCGCGTGATGGACCTGGAGGGGAAGAGACTGAGGTACCGCGCGATAACGCAGGGCAGCAACATAGGCTACACCATAGTCGTGCTCTCGATAATCTACCTGACAGCCGCGTGGATCGCCGACCAGCTCTATTTCTGGGAGTTCCTGTTCCTTGGGGGGATAGCGATGCTGTTCGGATACGGAATATCCGAGCTCAGCATGCTGCTCAGGCGCAAGGCGGTCTCCAAGACCAAGCTCAAGGAGAAGAGCGTTGTCAACGACATAGGCGCCTACATCGGCAAGGTAATCAGCACCGACGCAAAGAAGGGCGTGCTTCTGGTCAAGACCAGCTACGGGACCGTAATACGGTACGATGTAGACAGGATAAGCACGGTTTCTGACAAAGTGGTTATAAGGTAGCCCGGCGCACCACCCCACCCTAACGACGTCAAACCGTTA
>JAKAXF010000007.1 GCA_021816645.1 Microcaldota archaeon
TGCACCTGTGCCATACCAGACAACGTCTCCTCTTGATGTCGATGGAGTATAAACCCATGCAAATGCACTACTAGGTGCAGAACCAGATGCGAATCCTGCCGATGTACTTGAGGTAAATGATATATGGCTGCTCTTCCCGTTGAAACTTGCGACGGGGTAGTTAGTGGTAATGTTATAATTAGTGTTAGTGTATACCACATTCGCGGACGTACCATTATTGTTATTCCCGCTGTAGTCATTAGCATTTCCGTCAAGCGGCCACCAGCCTGCAAGTTTTGAATTGCTTATTGGTACGCCATTTATACCTTCCTGGTAGAGTTGTTGTATCTGCGATGAGGAGAGCGAAGTATTGTAGACTTGAACATTCGACATTGAACCAGAAAATATGCGGCCCGAGTTATCATTGCCTATCAACATAGCGCCTGAAGGGGTATTTGGTAAGGTTTCAGTAACTGTATATACTAAGGCTCCATTTAGATAAAGCGAATAAATCACGTTAGTACTAGACTTACTTGAAATAAGAGCAACGTTATACCACTTGTTTGTAGATATGGGCACATTAGTACATATCCATCTTACTCCTGACTCTAAGATTGAGAGAGTACCGCTCGAACAACCCGTATTTGTGCCACCTATATATGGGCCATAGCCGTTTGTGCCACCATTATTTCCTAATAAAACTATTGTTTGACCTACTATAGAGTTTGTATTGAAAAAGGCAGATATGGTAGTGTTTACTACTGCATCGGTGGGTAATTGGGTCGATATTTGGCTATTCTGTCCGTTGAAATTCCCGGTTAAGAAGCTGGTTCGGTTGTTTGCCGTAGACCATGCATTGTTCACGAACACACCGTTGTTGTTGTGCGTGCTCAGGTCGTATGTAATGTTTCCGGAACCGATGTTGAGCGGCCACCAGCCTACCACATTCCCCGCGATAGTGTAATTTCCATTGAACGACGTTACCGTTATGTTGGCGAGCTGTGTCGAAGAGGTGTTTGCGGTCAGAATGGCGGTGGCGTTACCTTTCGCATCGGTGTACGTAGCGTACTCTCCGCCCTGTGATCCGAAACTCCCTGCTGTCGAAGTGAAACCGACGATATCACCCACTGCGTTTCCACCGTTGTGATTGCTTACGTGCGCGTTTATCTGCGCGGTTCCATAGAAAGTCACTCCGTAAGGCGCCCCATCGTTTCCGTTGCCAGAATAGTCATTCGCGTTGCCGTTGAGAGGCCACCAGCCTGCAAGTTTTGAATTGCTTATTGGTACTCCATTTATACCTTCTTGATATAGTTGTTGTATCTGCAAAGGTGAAAGTGAAGTGTTATAGATTTGAATATCTGAAATCGAACCATTGAATATAAAGCCATTGACATCTGACTGAGAACTGCCTATCCTAAGATCCTCTGTATAAGCATACGTATTTGTAAATGAATATGGTCCATACGGGACGCCATTTACATAAAAGGTAACGTTAGAACCGATATGATTAACCGCGACCACATTTATCCAGCTATTTTCTGGAACTGATGGCCCAGAGCCTATGTCTGCTACTGTAGATTCAGCCCAATCTAATTTTGAATTGCATGCAGAACTTAGGATCTGGAATGTATAACTGTCTAATCCATGGCCAACAATTGCATGGTCACCATTGCAGCCTTGTATTTTAATCCATGCAGAAATCGTAATTACTGAACCGCTACCAAATTGTAGGTTTGATGGATTTCCTACATCTATGTAGCTGCTTTGTCCGTTGAAGTCCGCAGATTTGCCGTTGAACCCTATTCCGACGTTCAAGTTCCCTGCAAGACTTAGAGTAGAAGCGGGCTGCTCGTCAAGGTATATCATGCCTCCGGAGTTTGCTACATATACGCTGCCTCTGTACGCGGGTATTTGGTATACGCTTATTCCGCCTCCCTGCGCTATTACGGTTCCGTTTATCACGATGTTCCTTGCGCTGCTGTACGCCTGCGCGCTCACTACTTCCTTGCCCACCTTTGTGCTTGCGGTCACTACTCCGCTGCTCGACACCGATATGTTGTAAGATAATGTGCCAACGCCGGGAGGAAGCTGCACGGTCGCGGAGTAGCCGCTGCCCGAAGACAGCGCCGAGTCTATCTCGCTCGCCACTGTCTGTGCCATTAGCTGCATAGTAGAGTAATCCTGGGTAGATAGTGTTGCGGCCCTCTGCGATACGACCATAGCGAATATCACAAGGAATACTATCAGCACTACAGAGTAGACTAGGAGGAACTCAAGCGACAGCTGGGCCCTGTTCTTGCCATCTCCGCTCAGAAGGCCGCGCATAACCATCCTATCAACTCGTTGAAAGTTGTTAATTCACCTATAAAAACCTTATCAGCAGAACTATAACCATGGAGGTCCTAGCGCTGAAAGGCAGAGTACCTAACGAGATAATAGAGTCGCTGACCCAGAGAGGCATCAAGCGTTTCACTCCGCCGCAATCCGCGGCGATCGACGAGGGTCTTCTCGAAGGACGCAACATGGTGGTAGCTGCACCAACGGCAAGCGGAAAGACGCTGATAGCCGAAATCGCGATAATGAATGCAATACTGTCCCGGGGGCGCAAGGCAGTGTACATAGCTCCGATGCGCGCGCTCGTTACGGAGAAGTACGAAGATTTCAAGAAAGCGTATCCGTACATAAAAAGCGCCATGTCAATAGGAGACATGGATTCGAACGATCCATGGCTCTCTAAGTTCGAACTAGTGTTTCTCTCTACCGAGAAGTTTGACAGTCTCATACGCCACGGAATAGACTGGCTGAACGAGATCGGCTGCATAGTGTTCGACGAGGTGCACATGATCGGTGATCAATCGCGCGGACCGACACTAGAGCTTCTCATCACCAAGCTCAAATCTACTGTAGAAGCGCAGATAATAGCCCTGAGCGCCACGATAGGCAACTCTGACGAGATCGCGGAGTGGCTCGACGCGAAGCTTGTTACCAGCGACTACAGGCCCGTAGTGCTCAAAAAGGGTGTGCTCAACAACGACCAGATCATATACGTAACCGAGTCCGGAACAAATTCTGAGAAGGTCAGATCTGAAGCGAAGATCCCAGAACTGAAAGTGATCGAAGACACGCTGTCGAGGAACAAGCAGGCCCTGGTGTTCTATTCGACCAAGAGGAACGCGGAGGCCGGGTCTGTTAGAATAGCTGACTTTATTGAGAGGAGGCTCGACGAAAAATCGAAGAATGAACTAGACGAGGTTGCCGACAACGTTCTAAACGTGCTGCAGAAGCCCACAGAGCAGTGCAGGAAGCTAGCGTCTGTCATAAGGAAGGGCGCTGCGTTCCACCACTCCGGGCTTCTCAACCAGCAGAGATGGTACATAGAAGACGCATTCAGGAGGAATACGATAAAGGTGTTATGCGCGACCACAACGTTGAGCCTCGGAATAAACGCCCCGGCGCACACCGTCCTCGTAAGGGATACTAGCAGGTACAACAGCGGCTACGGTTCGGAAAGGCTCGGAGTCAATGAGGTGCTGCAGCTATTCGGCCGCGCTGGCAGGCCTGGATATGACACGGAAGGCCGCGCGCTGCTGCTGGCCAAAAACAGGGAGAACGCAACCGAACTGATCAGGCGTTACATGAAGTCATCTCCGGAGCCAGTAGATTCCAGCCTCGGGATCGCTCCAATACTCAGAACCCACATACTCGCTTTCATAGCCGAGGACTTCCTGAACAGCCTGGACTCTATGCGCGAGTTTCTCGCCAAGACTTTCTACGGCTATCAGTACGGGAACATACGCCACATAAACGACGTGCTTGAGGACGTGCTCGTGAGCCTTGAAAAGTGGGAGTTCATAAGATTGGATGGAAACCACTACACAGCGACCAGACTCGGCAGGCGCATCAGCGAGCTGTACATAGATCCGCTATCCGCAAAGTGGATCATAGAATCGCTAGACGGGAAACTCGACGCCGTTGGAATACTGTACACGATCGCAAACACGCTTGAGATGAGGCCGTACGTAAGGGCTACCGAAGAGGCAGAAAGCATGTACGTGCACTACAGGCACATGAACAAGAGCATAGTAATGGACTACGAGGAGTCCGAGATGGGCTACTACGACCCTATCGGAGCGTTCTCCACGGCGCTGATGCTAAACGACTGGATAAGCGAGATAAGCGAGGACGAGCTCATAAAAAGGTATTCCACGACCCCAGGAGGCATATACTCCAAGCTGACCATAGCAGACTGGATATCATACGCCGCGGTCGAGATCGCGAAGATACTCAAAGTGAGCCCGAGAGACATCAACGACGTGCGGGTTCGTCTCAGGTACGGGATAAAGGACGAGCTTCTGGACCTGGTTAGGCTGCAGCAGATAGGTCGCGTAAGGGCCAGGGCGCTGTACAACAACGGAATCAGAAGCGTTGCGGAGCTCAGGGAGAACAGGCGCAGAGTAGAGGCGATAATAGGGAAGGAGGTTACAGAAAAGGTCTTCGAACAGTTCCTCTAATTGCGCATAGTGCAAGGATTAAAAAAGTGAGTTGATAAACAGATAGAGTGGTGTTCGTATGTACATATCAAAGTCAACTGCAAAAAGGATACTAAAGGAGGCGGGGGCGTCGAGAGTGAGCGACGAGGCGCTGGACTCCTTCTACACCGCGATAAACAAGATAGCGTATTCTATGGCTGCGAAGTCTGTTGGCTTCGCGAAGCACGCGAAGAGGAAAACGATCGAACCTTCCGACGTCAAGCTTGCTTCTCCTTGATTCAACTAACAAGAGATACTCCTAGCAGTTTAAGTATCACGAAAGTGCCGACCGCAGGCAACCCGAAGATTGCTGTAGGAAGAAGGGTGTAGAGCGCTATAGGAATCCCAAGACCGAAGAAGTAATCGAGCAGGTATATCGAGATTATGCCTAGTATGCTGTTCGCTATTATTCCGAAGATAAGCTTTAGTATTGCCTTGCCCACCTTGAATATTATGAACAAGACTATCGCTATGAGCGCGAAGAGTATTATCTCGCTAATCAGTCCACCTGTCAAAAATGCCATGAAATACACAACTCTAATTGTAAACGCAGATAGAAAAACCTTGCCGTATTTTCTGGAAACGCATAAATAGCTGAGTCATTGATTATATTTGTGGCAGGCGGGCAGCTTACCGAAAGGAGGAAGCTCCCCTCATACCGTGAAGACCTGCAGGCCTCAAGGGCCTATTCGGAGCAGAAACGAGACCGCTGCGGCGCACGAAGCGATGACGAGACGAGCGCGCCGGTGCGGATGAAACGGCCGATGCGCGGGTTGGTATGCAAGGCTTTACGCCGCTCAGACGAATGCTGCCTAAAACAAAAAGGGGGCTACGGCCTGCCACACAACGCTAATAAAAGATATCAAGGTTGCCCACGACAATCCTAACAGAATTCGAGTTGCCTTATGCAAAAGTATAAATATTTCCTTCGCGTCCTATTCCAGTATTGCGGTCTTATTATGGTAAATAGAGTTGTTGACAAAACAGAACATGTTGCGGACAATGAAGTGCCCGAAGAGAAGAGGGGCAGATCTATCGCCGACTGGATCCTTGGTGGAGGCGTAGGTTTGGTTTCCACGGCCGCGATCCTTTTTTCACTTGCTGCTGAAACACCAGATCATAGATTAAGCGCGCCTGCCTTTTTTATCATGATGGCCGCAACATTAATGTTGGGATCTGGTGGCGCGCTCAAAGTTGAGGACACAGAAACAAAGGCCACCAAAAAGGATGATTCTACTTATGACAGGATACGTGTGTAGATCTATCCCTTTACCAACCTGAACGCAACCTCGCCGCTTATCTTCTGATTGAACGCAAGTTCCATGTTGAGCACGCCCAGCGCTTCGAGGTACTTTGCGTTGCTGAGCTGACCCGCGTCAACCACTTCAAAACCCATACTTTCTCCTATATTCTTCACGTTGTTCTTAGCTTCGGCGTCATCTCCCGCGACCAGAAGCGTCAGCTTCTCGCCATTGAGGCTGCCGGTCCTCATCTCTTTCGCGAATACGGTGTTGAACGCCTTGACTACCTTTGCTTTGGGTATCATTTCCGCCAACTCTTCCGCGGCCGACTTAGGTCCAGAAACCCATCGCATATTCTCATCGTACACGTTGGTTACGTCTATCACTGTCTTGCCCGCGAATCTTTCTGCACCGATGGCTTCAACAGTATCATTGACCGCGCCGTGCGGTATAGCCATTATCACCACGTCCGCGTCTGCTACGGCGTCCGCCTGGCTCTTGACGCGTGCCCCGTTCGGAACGCTCGTAGAATCCGGATTCCTGGATCCGTATACTATCTCGTATCTTTTTTCTATCAGAGCAGACCCTATGCTTGTACCCACGTTGCCCGTTCCTATTATTGCTACTTTCATTTTACCACCGTTTTTATTTATGCTTCAAAACGTTAAAAGGTATTGCTAAAATGATTGTAATATATTACATTACTAGTTTAGTTTGCTTGGTTGGCGGGAGTGGGGTTTGAACCCACGGCCTCTAGATGTCTCGTCATAGCCCTGCGGCTCATCACTCATTTTTTCTTTGATATGAGTCTAGCGCTCTACCAGGCTGAGCTACCCCGCCAAAAGCACTATCAATTTGAAGATAAACTATATATTAGTTTATCAACTATCGCAACGCAGAAGGGCAAATCTTTAAAATCGTTGCATAACAATCTTTAGCATTCAAGTGGTATTGATGGAGGTAGAGTCGGTAGAGTCAAAAACACCCGCGGAAGCGCACGCAAGCACGGCTGGCCAGAAAGCGCACAAGGTCTCAAGATACAGCGGATACATGCCGTACGTTTACGTCTCTATCATCTACCTAGTACTCGCGCTTGTAATGTTCGCCCCGATATCCGCGCACATGTCCAGCGTCGCTAACGGTATAGGAGGCGACGTCTACCAGAATCTGTGGAACATATGGTGGATAAAGTACTCGCTATCGCACTTCAACGGAATATTCTACACTACGCTGCTCTACTGGCCGGTTGGCGCCAACCTCGTATACCAGACTATGGCGCCCATCGCGTCGTTGATATCGATCCCGTTCCAGGCGGTGAGCACGACATTCGCATTCAACGTCCTGTTCTTCCTCGGCTACATGCTCTCTGGGCTAACGATGTTCATACTAGCGGACTACGTAGTCAAGAACAAGTACGCGGCCTTCGTGGCTGGCTTGATATTCACTTTCAGCGCGACACACGTGGCCCACTCCTACGGTTCAATAGTAATGTCAAATATAGAGTGGATACCGCTCGCGCTCTACTTCTTCCTAAAGCTTCTTGACAGCGATAAGCCGAGACCAATGCTCTACAGTGCTGTAGGCCTAGGGCTGTCGATGATGCTCGTATCATTTATGAGCACCATAGAGATGACTGTTGTAACTTTCGACCTGCTCGCTCTTGTATTCCTGGTCTACCTTGTATCTCCGTCAACAAGGAAACGCGTACTCAACCTCCGCTTCTGGGAGGGGGTTGCTGTTGCAATTGTGTTGATGCTGATAACAGGTATATGGGGTTTCGCTCCGGCGATACACACGCTCCTTAGCAGCGGCGCTTCAGGTACGGCAAACTACCTTAACAGCGTCCAGAACAACGAGGTTTGGAGCGTGGATCTGCTCTCCTTCTTTCTGCCGAACCCCTACAACGGGGTATTCAGCACGATGACCGCTTCGTACTTCGGCATATTCTCACCAGACATCGCAGAAAGGAGCGCCTACATAGGATACACCGTGCTCGCGCTAGCAGCGTACGCCATATTCAAGGAGCGCAGAAAGACAATACTCTGGGTTTCGATAGCATTTATATTCGCGTGGCTCTCTCTTGGCCCGTACCTTCAGGTCGGCGGAGTGCTTACAGGACTGCCAGAGCTGTTCCTCGCCTACCATTCGATTCCGCTCCTGAACATAGTGCGCGAGCCGGGAAGGTTCGATATCATAGCAATGATCGCCATGGCTATGCTCGCTGCACTGGGAACCGGAGAGGTACTCAAGAGACTCGGGGGCAAGGGCGGTGACAGGACCAACGCGATGTTCATGCTGGGCATAATCATAATACTACTGCTCGTCGAAACCAACGGCTTCCAGATAGGGTCCGCGCTCGTGAACAGCACAACTACCCACGTAGCAGTTCCAAACCTGTTCTACGAGATAAAGAACCTAAGCGGCAACTTCTCGATACTTATGCTGCCCGCGCTGCCGATTCAGAATTCTTACACTCCTGCACTCTATCCTGGCATGGAGAGCTATTACGCATCTATAACGGGCAAACCACTTGTAGGCGGTTACGTGACCAGGGCCAACACCACGATGGACCTGTCAGTATACAACATACCTCTGGCCGTGCAGTCAACAAGAGTAGCTGAGGCGGGCAACCTGACGTATCCGTCTCCGGTAATGCAGAGCCCAATCAACCAGACGCTGCTAACGCTCTTCAACTATGATACCGGATTTGTGGTTTTGATGAGGCAGGCGTACAACTCTTCAAGTCTAAACCTGATGGCAGCTTACCTGGGCCAGATATTCGGAAGCCCGGTGTACGTTGACAACTATACAATAGCGTACCAGACCTCCAACGCAATAAAGAACAGCGTATTCAAGAGCTATGTTGCTTTCCCATTGCTAACCGCGTGGAGCCCTCAGTACGTTCCGCTGAACGGCACTGACAGGCTCTTCTGGGTGCCTATAACTGGAAGCGCCGAACAGGGGACGATAGCGGTATACGCACCGTATCAGGAGAACTCTTCGCTACAGATGGCGCTTTCTGGCGCTTCGGGCAGCGTGAACACGACCATCAGCTTCATAGCTTTCAGCAACTCTGGCAACGCAAAGGTATACGTAGCTGGCGAGAGTTCATCCGGCTTGACGCCCACGTCCATACTCAACGTGACGAGCACGCCCAGGCTGTACACAGTAAACACGCAGCTTACTTCTGGAGAGCACGGAAATACAATGCTGTTTGGAGTGGAGCAGAACTACACTACTAGAGGAAGCGTGGTCTACTTCGGGAACATAACGTTCTCGAAGTCGTAGTTAGGTATGTGCGAGCGGTATGTACGGCTGGTAGCGTGCTTACACGTGTAAACAGCGCCGATGATAAGGTATTTAAAACCTGCTATTCAATGCTTTGTGTGCAGGACAGGATAGTAATGGTGAAAAAGATGACTGATCCAAACGACGGACACCCGTAGTTGCGTAGTTATTTCGGCGTATTTTGGTTTACGCCGTGCTAGTTTTAAAGCTGTTTGATTATATAGGCAGGCCGTAGTCTGTCCTCTTTCTTTCTTCTATATTTTTCTTCGAAAGCAGAGTGCTGTATTGGGCACTGTACAGGTTGTCGAACCTCCTGTACCCTATATTTCCCAGAAGGACTTTTGTTATTATCAACGTTTTCGACTCCACGCCCTTTATTGATTCTAGCAGCCGCTTTTCCGTCGCTATAAGGTCGTCCTCCTCAAATATCGGCACTATGTAGACGTTGCTGTCTGGAATAGAAACACCACAGGCATACGCGAACCTGTTAACCAGGTCTACCTTCTCATCCACCAGGTCTTTGTAGCTGGCGTAAACGGTTTTTAGATAAAGGTCGTAATTTTTGATCTCAAGGAGCACCATTCCATTGTACTTTACCGGAACTCGCTGCATGAATATTGTGGGTCTTATGATAACAGTCTGGCCTTTGATCAGCTTTTCAAAGGCGTTCTTTGCGCTGCCGGCAGACAGGCCGTAGATCCTCTCTATTTCTGAGAAGCTTACGGTGCTGTTTTTATTTAGCTCCCTGAGCACCGCGTATTCCCTTAGCATCAGCTCCGATCCTGACGGTCTTCGCCTCTCCTTTGTCCTGTGCCACACCTTCTCCTTGAGCACGTCGAAGAAGGCGTCCCTTATCGGTATGAATCCGTAGCTCTCGGCGACTATTGCCGTGTACCAGCTCGCGGGAGTCTCGCTCAGGGTTTTCACCCTCCTTATCTCATCTATAATCGCCTGTGCTACGCTTATCTTCTCAGCTATGCAGTAGATAACTATATCGTAGGGCCCTTTGGTCAGCATAGCCATCTGAACCCTCGGATTCCCCTCGAGTACTCTCCTAAGGTCTTCGTAGTCTATCTCCGTATGCTCGCTCTCGAACTTCACAAATATAAAGAACTTGTAGAAGTCAAGGTTTTGCAGGTTGAGGTGCAGCGTATACCTGATATCGAATTCTCCCTCTAGCCTCCTGATTCTGTAGGGCAGGTTGCTCTCTGGCAGTTCGACAAGCTTGCTCATAGCGCTGTACGGCATACGTGGATTCATGCTCAAGGCAGTGAGAATGGATTTGTCGTGCTCGTCCAGCTTGTAGCTCGTCTCCTGCTTCTCCTGCTGTCCGCTCGCGGTCTCTGTAGCGTACTCCGGCACTGGTCTGGATCGCGGCGCCCTGCTTTGCGGCCTAGTTCTGGCCGGTACGAAAAGGCCGTCATCTCTCATCCAGCCCAGGTAGTGCGTAACCTTCCGCGACCTGCCTATGTCGGGATCGTATCTGCTCGTGGCCTCGAAGACGCAGAACCTCTTGTTGAGGTACTTTAGCTCTATGTAGCCTCCGTACGCTGACTTTAATTCGTTGAACGCGCTCCTTATTCTTTCTGGGGCCTCTCTCATGTTCCCATACTATAGTAGATAGCCCATATATTTAAGCTTTTCTTTTGTTGCCTTATTAAGTCATTTTTTATTTGCACAGGATAATATAACGTAATAGATGGGTATATATTATTTATTTTTACTATTTTGTATTAAATATGTTAATAATTGTGCCTATTTGGTCTCAAAACTGGTTGGTTTTTCCTCTCTACTTATATATAAAAGGTAGGCGCAAATACTATCAAGACAAAAGCGATGCATACTGCGGCTTGACTCTGTTGTGGGGGAATAAAGGTGTACTAAAATGACCAGGGTTGCTAAGAAACATAAAAATTATAATGGCTATAACTGGGACGGCAGGCTTCACAATTTCTACTTTATAAAGCCCATACCTAACGTTGATGCGGATTCTCTTTCTGAAAAACTTCTTGGAATAAAAGGTATTGAGGAGGTGCACGTTACTGAAGGCGACAGTGGTTTCCTTGTAAGGGCGAAGTATTCTGATGGCGCCAAGGATGTTGGAGAGCAGATAGCGAAAAACATGAACAGCAAGTACAATCTCGCGCTTAGTTACTACAGTTTCAACAAAGAGTGATGGTGTTTATATGATTCTGGACGACGATGTGGTTGTTGTTGCGAAGGTCCCCGGAATGGTCTGGGAGATAAAGTACAAGAACGGAGAAGACGCACAGGTTCAGATGGGAAAGAGATCGCTTATTTCCAGAATTTTGGATCTGGTAAGGTAGCCACTCACCGCCTTACCAATTTCACCCCATAAATCCCCACGGGTTTTCTCGTGGGGTATGATGTTAAAAAGTTGATTAAATGAATTCAACAGAAAAAGACCAGGGCAAGTATCTGAGAAAGGAATCTACAGATAGTGACATCCACGTAGACGAGAGTCGGCTGAACAACTACGGGGAGGCAGCCGGATTAAGTACGGGTCATTCAGTTTATAGTAATCAGGATTGGTATATTCCAGACCTTCTAAGAAAACATATAGAAGAATCAAAAAATGCTGCTGAAGAACCAGCCGAGGCCTGATTTCATGCTTAAACTACGTTCCGGACGTGCTAAGAAGAACCCCACAAACCTCTCACCACGGAGGAACGTAGTTCTTTTCCTTTTCATATTCCTTTACTGACTCTTCTCATCTGTCTTGTTCCTGCTCTCTACCTTGCTTACCGCTATCCTGATTATGCTGCCCAGGACCTCCAGCTCCTTTTGGTCGGGCTTGTTCAATTCTTCAACAAGAACAAGCTTGCGCGCCCGAGTTATACCTTTTATGTTTGTTAGGTTCTTTTCGATCGACTCACGAACCTGCTGATCGGCCGCCATTATGACATCTATTCTGTCCAGCTTCGTGAGCCCTTTCTCCTTCCTTATTGCCTGAATCATCCTCGTTAGCTCTCTTGCTAACAGCTCCTCCTTTATCTCTTTAGTCAGTTCGGCGTTTATTGATACACTGCCGTGCCTGAACCGCGCCGTATCATCTTCTGAGTGCTTCCTCAATATTGTAAAGTGCTCGGGCCTTATCTCAAACATACCCTCGTTGGTCTCAAGAGTGTAGTTACCGTTCTTCTCTATGCTATCGAGCAGCTCACGAGCGTCGGACTTTGCCAGCTCTTCAGCCACTACTCCAGCGTGTGACTTGAACTCTGGACCTATCTTAGCGAAGAGTGGTTTTATCTCGTCCGCCCCTCCCTTGGACTCCACAACGCTGATACGTTTTACGTTAGCGTAGTCTTCGATCAAACCAGAAAGCTTCTCGAGCATCTCGACTCTCGATGCGCCTTCAACCTCTATTTTTGCCTCGATGAGGGGCTGCTTCAGCTTTACGTTCTTTCTCTCGCGGAGGCTGAGTATGGCCGCGGATACGTCCTTCAGCATCTCAAACTCCTCTTCCAGACCTTTGTCCACGTACCTTTTCTCAACCTTCGGCCAGTCGGATTCGAATATACTCTCTCCGTTAGAGAACAGATCCAGGTGGATATACTCGCTCGCGAACGGTATGAATATAGACAATGCGATAAGCAGCCTCTTCAGGACGTAGGCTGTTATGCTGGAGATTCTCTTTATGCTGCTCTTTTTCGCCATCGAAGCCCTCTGCTTCGCAAACTTGAGATAGAATCTGCTGAAGTCCTCGAGGAGAAAGCTCTTCAGAGTGTTGGCTGCAACGTCCAGCGAGTAGGATTCCATGGCTGCGGTAACTTCACCTATAACAGTGTTGAGTCTTGACAGTATCCACGCGTCCTCGTGCTCTAGCGAGCCTTTAGGCGGCCTGGTGACGTTCTTAACGTCGCTACCGGATAGGGTCGCAAACTCCCTTACAAGATTGCCTATGTTGTATAGTGTTATAATATTTCTGTCTGCTTCCCCAAGTTCACTCTTCTTGAGCCTTAGGTCCTGCCATCTTGGATGCGTGGATACCCACAGTCTGAATCCGTCAGCCGTAGAAACGTTGAGAAGATCGAGCGCTGAGACCATGTTCCCCAGGTGCCTGTGCATCTCGTCACCAAACTCATCGACGAGCATGCCTCCTATTACTACCTCCCTGAACGGCGCCTTGTTGTAGAGCGCTACGGACGTCTTGAGAAGCGTGGAGAACCATCCGCGTAGCTGGTCCTTGCTCTCGGTTATTACATCGGCTGGAAAGAGTCTAGGCAGTTCGTCTGCGCTCAGGCTTGCCGTATGCGCGATTCCAGAGTCGTACCATACGTCGAATATATCTTCTACTCTCTTCATAGTTCCGTCGCACTTGCCGCACTTGAACGTTATGCCGTCTATGTGCTGCCTGTGCAGATCCTGTGGTTCTGACCCCAGACCGGATCTCTTGGCCAATTCGATTCCTGATCCAAACACCTCTACGTCGCCGCAGCTGTCGCACTGCCATATTGGAATGGGTATCCCCCAGTATCTTTGCCTGGATATGCACCAATCCGGAGAACTGCGCAGAGTATCTGCCATCCACTCCTTAGCCTCGGCCGGATGCCACACCACCTTATCGTTGGCTTTTATCAGCCTGTTCTTCATCTTCTGGACGTTAACAAACCACTGCCACGACGTCCTGTATATCAGTTTGCTGCCACACCTCCAGCAGTGTGGATAGCTGTGCCTTATGGAAGCCAGGAACAGAATCAATTTTCTTTCCTTTAGGTAGTCCAGGACAGCTTTGTTCGCCTCGTCTGGGATTCTGAGTCCAACAAACCTGCCGGCGTCGGCCGTATACCTCGCCAGGGCGTCGACAGGGGAGAACGCTGGTATCTTGTTGCTCCTTCCAAGCTCGTAGTCTTCTGGACCGTGACCCGGAGCTACGTGGACCAGTCCAGTACCCTCAGACATGGAAACATTTTTCTCGTCCATGAGGACGGTATGGTATTTCCTGAATTTCAATTGCAGCGGTACGGCTTCCTCGAGCGGACTCGAGTAGCGTACGTCCTTGAGCTCAGATCCATAAAACTCTTTTATTACAACGGCGTTCTTGCCAGTCTCACTCACTACCACATCAAGCCTTTCCTTGGCGAGTATGTAGTCGGCACCGTCAATCTGCGCAAGAACGTATAGCGATCTCGGATTTGCTGCTACCGCCATGTTCGCCGGAAGCGTCCATGGCGTAGTGGTCCATACGAGCAGCATTGTACCGTCAGGAATGTCGATTTTATAGTTGTACTTGGAATCATTAAGTATCTCGAAACCGATATATATTGAGGGATCGCTCTCGTCTCTGTATTCTATCTCAGCACCCTGAGTTGATATTGCGGTCTCGCAGTGAGGGCAATAAAGAAGCGGCTTCTCGGCCTTGTATACGAGGCCCTTGCCGTACATCTCCTTAAACACGCTCCAGGCCTTGTTCATGTAGCCGTTTTCCGATGGTATGTAGGCGTGATCGAAGTCCAGGGAGATGCCGAACCTCTTCGCTATGCTCGCGGCGTTCTTCACGTTGGTTACGGCGTATTCGTTGCATTCGCCTATGAACTTATCCACACCGATCTTGTTTTCTATATCGAGCTTCGAAGAGAGCTTCAGCTTTTCCTCAACTTTGTGCTCTATTGGGAGCCCGTGCACGTCGAATCCGGCGCGATCGTGGAGATTTAAGCCCCTGTAGCGCCTGTATCGTAGCATCGCGTCCTTTATTGCGTACACCCATATGTGGTGAGCCGCCAGAGCACCACTGGCGTACGGCGGGCCCTCGAGAAAGTAGAATTTCTTGCCTTCTGAATTTTTGGACTTGACCTTGCCGTATACATCGTTACTGTTCCAGTACTGGAATATCTCCTCTTCGTTCTTCAAAGGTTCAAGCATGAAAGCACCGCACTCGGGTTCGGCCCCACACAGCCACGCCCCGCTGGCATTACACGATTATAGATTATCGCAATAAAGTTATAGATTCGCTGCTATAACTTTTATTTGTTTCGTTCAAGTAGATAGGATGGTGGCGTGAAAAGGTACGAGGGGGTTGACACCTACAAGTTTATAGACCCGCTGCTAAACGACAGGGGGCGCACACTGTCTCTGATAACGCCGTTCATAAGCACATACTACAGCAGAAAGCTGCTCGCGGTTGCGGGCAGGAAGAGGGTGCGGCTTATAACTTCTGGATCCGAAATCAACAGGAAGGCGCTGGGAATGATTCATTCGGGCAGGAGAGGCACGTACCTCAGAGTTTTGCTTTACCTGTTGGCGCTGACTGTACTGCTTTTCTATTTCAACCTTATACTTTTTGCAGTAGGCGTGTCGGCGGCGTTCGTGGCTGTACTTGCCCTGCTGATCCTGAATTTGACTGGACGAAAGGCAATAGAGGTAAAGGTTGTAAGGCACGTATTCATACACGAGAAGGCGTACATATCAGAAAACATGGCGATCACAGGAAGCGCAAACCTTACGTACAGCGGAACGCACAACAACCTGGAGCATATAGATGTTATAGACGACGCGCAGGAGATAAAAAGACTCTCGGAGCACTTCGAAAAGCTCTGGAGCATGGACGGAGCGTAGCATGACGTCGTATGAGAATACGAAAACGTTACCTTTAAATACTGATTATCGGTTTTTTCCAAGACGGTGTTAGAAAGTTCCACAAAAGCTTTAAATATACGAAGATGCAAGAAATCTAGTGAAACAAAAAGATGTGGAGGGGATAGAGAGAGGGTTTGATAGAGTGGGGAGGATGACCAAGACTATTGTGGGTGAGAGGATGGAATCTAAGAGGAGTAGAAGGGAGATGAGCCGAGAGGCTATAAAGGGAAAAGTGATAGAACTCCTCAAGGACAATGACTTCACTGAGATCTTCGAGTCTGATGACTTGGAGGTGGATGGCTCAGCCGGAGCGGCCTTGAAGGCAGTAATTAGCGAAAAGGCCGCTGAATACGCAGATAGAGCGATGAGAATAGCGAGGAAGCGAGGGATAAAATTCGGAGCGGCTGCAGTTGTAATAGCCACCAGGAGAGAGAAGTAGTAATCACAGTCCAGGAGGTAAGCGGAGGGTCGAACACGGCCATTTCCGTTTTTTTGACCGCTTGCCCCGTAC
>JAKAXF010000081.1 GCA_021816645.1 Microcaldota archaeon
GGGCGATCCAATTGCTGGCATTGAACAATTGAGGGGTCAGATTTGGTGCAGGGGCGAACTGTGATACAAACGAAATGCTGCCATATGCCGGAATTGCGATGGCAAGCGCCAAGATCATCACCAGACCGCGGCCATTGATATGCAATAGCCGTATCAGAGCGTATGTCCCATAGGCTGCGTATATTATGAACGGTAGGGCGAAGAGGGACATCCAGCGCAATTCCAGGACCTGCAGCATCGATGTGGGCAATGCTAGCGCCAAAATCGCGTAATTCGCAATGTTGTACTGCCTAGTATTACCATACCACAGAACAACGAAGAATCCGGCCAGCGCGAAGAAGGATGCCCAGAAGCCATAATAGACATATATCGAGAATACCGAAGGCGGAGCTGCTTCTGCCACGGCAACCTGGCCATCTGGACCACTGTTGCCAATGACATATCCGTACGCGACCACGATTGTCAGGATTGACAGCAATACCAATATGAGATGTATTGCCATATTCAATCTGCGGCCCTCAATATAAGGTGTCAGTACCTTATACATGATGTAAGCTACCAATAGGAGACCTGCACATGGAATTATGTAAAGCGCGCCGTTCCACCAAAAGAATGCAGTTATGAACAGTGCAGCAAACCCGAATCCGTAGGCTACTCTTTTCTTGTTGTATGCGTATATTAGCATCAGGAAGCTGTAGCCCAAAAGTATTGGGACGGTCACTCCGCCGCGCCATTCCCCATAACTGCCGCGGTATAAAACTGCAGGCATAATCGCGTAAAGGAAAGCGGCGTATAACGAGGCGTATTTGTTTTTCGATAGTTCGTAGGTCAATAGGTATGCGAGCGGTATCCCGAACAACGAGATGAACGGCGCCAGCCAGCCTATTATGGAATAGGTGCTCTGGCCGCTCAGATATGCCAGGATCGCAGGAATATAGACCAATGGAAGGCCTTCCGGATACGGTTTGGGCGGCACTCCGGAAAGCGTCGTCGCAGGGATCTGGAAATTGTTATGGAGCGTCATGTTTGCGATGTACGCATATATCAGCACGTCAGGTTCGGCCCATGGGGATGGATATTGGAGCGGCACCAATCTTAGGATAAGGCCGATCAATAATATTGCCACGAACAGCGATAAAATGGTCGTCCGGTTCATTCAATCGACTCAGCAATGCAGGAACATGCAGCCTATCATAGAGATTACGATCAAGATTCCGAATATGATCAATCCTATTGCGACCGCCAATCCGATGTAGTATACCACGTTGTGCAAGATGATTTCCATTGTACCCCCTATCCGAACAGTGACCATGCGATGAAGAACCCCATTATTACGAATATTATGAACGAAGCTATGATGAGGATCGTCAGCAATGTCGTCCATCTTGTATGTACCGTTTCCATAGCCCTACCTCTTCACGTACACCACGAAACTGTTCCCGCTCTCTACCTCTATGGCCGACCCATTATGTACGGCGCAGTTGAAAATCATCAAGGCGCCGCCGTTATTTATGCTCGCGTTCGGCGAGTAGGTACAATTAATAGATACGGACGGCGGTATACGGTCAATCGCTAATACCACGAGCAGCACAGTGACGATTGCCAAGACTATGGCGGCAACCGTCAGGATATCCATGTGCTGCATCAGATCACGCCATGCCGCTGGCCGCCAGGTATGCAGCATATTCTTTTTCGAGCGCGCTATTATCCAAGACACGACCGCGCCTGCGCTGCAGCCACGCGTAATCCCACATGTCATAGACAAACTTGTGCGTTGCCCTTTTATGCTGGCTCGCCTTGCCGCCGCATTTCAGGCAAACGCTCTTTTTCGGCATATTTTCACCTTCGGCAACGGGACGAACGGGCCCCTCTCCAAGCCGCCCGGCTCCTTGCAGGCGCTGCATAACCACTGCCCGTCCCTGTTTTCGAACAGCATGCCTGCTTTCAAGCCGCAAACGGCACATCGCATGTCTCTCATCGGATCACATCGGGATTTTCTGTCATCTGATTATTTCACCCGCACTGGAACGTGGCCTGCCAGTGAATCCGCGCCATGTGGTAACATGGACCGGCAGCGCCATTTCGCCGTGCGGGTATGTCATGATTCCGTATACGGGGCAAGCCAGTAGCGGAATGACACACCTTCGATTTCGTACGCTATGCAACATGGGTCGTCGGACTTCAGCGATAGTTCTATGCTGACTTGGTGGGATGCGGCAAGTTTCACCATGTTCAGCAGATACTCGATGTTGAATGTACCACGCACTGACGCATCTGCAGCTGCAGCTAATGGCAGGCCGCGCTGCGCGTTACCGATATCTCCATGCCCTAAAATATCAATATTGGGATTCCCTGCAGTCAGTTCAAGCGTCACATACGGCGATATGCGTTCAAAATACGCCAGACGCTTGGCGAACGCTGCACCGTCGCACTTGACCTTGGTCATGCCCTCCACGGACGGTTCTTTGTCGGACTTTCCAACATCATCGTGGGCCAGCTTGAGTTTCAAGTTCGACCCGGTTACAAGCAACTGGTCATCAACCACCGAAAGCTCAAATGGCTGTTCGTAATCATCAGGCAGTAGTTTGGCCAATTTGTCGAAATCTGCTCCGGTGACGAATTTCGTGCCTCTGCCGTGCAATGGCGCTACAGCCGAAACCAGCGAAACGCCATTCGGAATTAGGCTCGTTGTGCGCAACGCGATGCCGTCACTCTCGATCTTTGCATCGGTTGTGAGTGCGCTTATGCCATCCACGAACGCGCAGAAACGCGCCGCACCTATCCTGCTTTTCGTTGTCTCTTCCGTTTCGTTTGCCATGTTATCTACCAATACAAAAGCTTCTCGCCGTTCCTCCAGAATGTCGTGCCTATTTCCAGGTAACCCTCTATCACCATGCCATGTTCGGGAATGAATGGCGGCTTATTGCCGCCACCGAAGAACACGAAGAGCGTATCCTGTTCCTTTGCAAGTTCGGCAAAATCCTCGTAATAATCCTTATTGCGCACCTCGAATGGGGGTCGGCCGAACAAATTGGCACTGCTTTCCGTTATCTCTTTTAGGCTTTCGTATGCCACCACCTTGAAGCCTTGAGAGAAAAGCCAATACGAAAGTCGCATATCGCCGGCACCCATGTCATAAATCGTATTGGCTCCATACTTTATCGCTATATATTGCGTTATTAGAGCATCAATAATTGAGACCACCGGACAGAACCAACTACCGCGATTGCATGCGGGCAATGGAGAAATCGGTCCAATCTCAGACTTTTCAAGGAGCTTGGAATACTGCGCATCGAGTCTTTCGAATGTCTTTGCCAATTCTGTTATTTGCGCGTAATCATGCTGCAGCGCATGGAGTCGTATGGACGTCTCGGTTTGATGCATATTACCCGTCTTGAGTCCTCCCATCGAATCATCCACTATTCCGTCCATAACCTGAAGGCCTCGTTGACACCCTGCCGGTAGTTCCATGTCAAACGATTCCCTATATAACTCAGGTAAATCGGGACATTTGGGTTATCTGGCCAAACGGCCTGACGCATTAACACATAACCGTTGCGCGCAAGCTGTCGCGAGGCAGGCGCGCGCAGGTTATCGATGATGGCATTGGCTATGTCATCCCGGAGCGGCCGGCAGAGCGGGTAGCGCTTGGAATTATATATTATAAAAGGCATCTTTTCTACCCGCG
>JAKAXF010000082.1:0-945 GCA_021816645.1 Microcaldota archaeon
TGCCTCACGTCCAACAGGAATTCGGCGCTCTGGTACTCGGTGATAGGAAACTGCTCACCCGAATGCACGAGCAGGACATCGCTCGCTTCCATTTCTACCCCGTTTGGCGCCCTGTCGTCCTTTTTCACAACCCCCCTCAAGAGTAGGCTAGATTCCAGATAAGCCTTGTCGAGTACAGACCAGAGCTTTTCACCTATAACGCTCTTATCAACCACGCACT
Source organism: Microcaldota archaeon (assembly GCA_021816645.1). The sequence continues at coordinate 221 of JAKAXF010000082.1, forward strand.
GGACGACGCCGGTCCTGTCCCTCACGGTAATGAATATTTTGCCGCCCACCGTCCTCTTCCTATGTATCCACCCCCTTATTGTTTCTTCTGTCCCAGTACGGGTTATCGCTTTTGATACCGGAGTAGGTTTGGTGTAAGCCTTCAGCATGCTATCCACGAATAGATTTGTTACCACGCATATAAATCTTTTCTTCAACGTGCGTATTTGGGGCGTTTGAACAAAACGCTGCGACTAACCCCGTACGGAGGCGCTATCATCAAGATGATTTTATAACCGTCTGAGTATGTATCGAAATTGCAGAGTGAAACAAGGCAGCGTGCTCTACTGTGCTCTGCTATGCTTTACTATAGGACCGTCCCTATTCCGGCGAACTTGCCTCTGGAATAGAGAACGAACCTGCCGAGTTCCCTTGTTTCATCGAATTTCTCAACTGGCACCTTTGATTCGAGGGAGATCGTGGCATCAGCCGCGTTTAGCGGCTCGATTGCTTTTTTGCTGCTCGCCTCGCCAGTAGTGGTGTCTATATATCTGTTCACCTTGATCGACTTGACTGGGAGGTCTATTCCGTTGAACTTTATGCTGAAATCTTTCCCGAGCATTTCGGTAAGGAATATGCGAGCTGTTATAGTGGATTTTGGTATTGGGCAGTACAGAAAACCGCAGATTATACTGCCGCGCGCTTCTCCGCTTATCTTCTTATCAAGCCGCAACGCCACAGGCTCTC
>JAKAXF010000082.1:955-3658 GCA_021816645.1 Microcaldota archaeon
TACCTTTATCCTTTCGTTCTGTGGTATAGTGCAGATATCATTCTCGCCCTCTCTGAGCGTCCCTCTTACTAGCTTTCCTACTATCAGGTCCTTCTTTCCGTCTAGGAAACCCTGCAGTATTACGCGTACTGGACCGGAAGAATCGTTGCTCTCGTCCGCAGACATCGCATAGAGCGTCTCTATCAGAGGCTCGCCCTTGTACCATTTCATGTTGCCGCTTTTGCTAACTATGCCCTCTCCCCTGTACGCTGAGATCGGCACGAATTTAACCGCGTCCTCTCCAAACCCTATTTTATTTATGAAGGGCAGCAGCCCATCCCTCATCTCCGAGAACCTCGCTTCTTTGTAGCGCACAGTGTCCATCTTGTTTACCGCCACCACAAGATTCCGTATTCCGAGCATCCTGGCTATGTAGAGGTGCCTTTTTGTCTGGTCCCTTATGCCTTCGTCCTTCTTCGCGGAAACCAGTAGCAGTGCGGTTGACGCGTAAGACGCACCGCTTATCATGTTCTTTATCAGCTCTTCGTGGCCCGGGACATCTATGAATGAAAACGCCACGTCCCTGTAGGGTATCTCTGCCCTGGTTATGTCTATGGTAAGCCCCCCAGTCCTCTCCTCGTGGAAGCTGTCCAGTATGAAAGCAGGCTCGAAGCTTTTGTGAAGCTTCTTGCTGTATACTTTTGCCTCTCTTATCCTCGCCTTGGTTACCGAGTTGGTCAGCATCAGCATGCTGCCTATCAGGGTGGACTTGCCATGGTCCTTGTGTCCGAGCATGGTTATGTTCCTAACTATCATAGAACCACTCCTTGCTTCTACATGTAGCCCAGGGACCTCAGCCTCTGCATCACGTATTCGTTTTCCTTGTCCATGCTCCTGCCAGACCTCTCCTCAGTCTTAGTTATCTTGAGCTCTTTTACTATATCCTTGACGCTTTTGGCGTCCGATTTGACTGGGACCGTGCAGTGCGTGCATCCGAGGCTTCTGTACCTGAATCCGTTCCTTGAGAAGTACAGCGGGTTTACGGGCACTTTCTCCTGCTGTATATAGCGCCATATGTCTATCTCATTCCAGTCGAGCAACGGATGTATCCTTACGTGCCCCTTCGTAGCCTTGGAAGCGTAGTCGTCCCATAGCTCCGCGGGCTGGTTCTTGTAGTCCCACCTGAACTTTTCGTCGCGCGGAGACATGTACCTCTCCTTGCTCCTTATTCCGTGCTCGTCCCTCCTTATCGAGACTATTAGGGCATCGAAGTTATACTCTTTCATTACTTTCTTCAAAGCCTCTGGCTTGTTCCGGCCACAGCACGCCGAGCCTATCGGGTCCGGCTTTATCTCGCTGTAGGCAACTATTAGATCCAGATTCCACTTCTTGGAAAGATACTCCCTAAAAGCGTACGTTTCCGGGAAGTCTATCCTGTTGTCTATGTGAATTACGGGAAAAGGCACCTTGCCCAGGAACGCCTTCCTCGCCAGGGCGAGCATAGTGGTTGAATCCTTGCCCATGGACCAAAGCGCCGCAACGTTGCTGAACTTTTGCTTGGCTTCTCTGAGTATGTATATGCTTTTCTCTTCAAGCGTCTTGAGGTTTTGTTCGATCATGCTATCCACTCTTTGTAGTCCTTGTTGGTGTTAAGCAGTCCTTCAAGGTATATCGATGCCCCCTGCATCTTGCCGCCAACTTTCATGCTCGCCGGTATCCTGAACATCGGTGCGTATTTGGAATCGTACACCATCACGTACGCGCTGCTCAGGTCTGAAAGCTTTTTCAGTTTCTTCGGGTAGAAGACCTTGTAGTATTTGGCCCTGCTTTTAAGCACTTCTTTGTGGAATTTTTCCCAGTGCGCAGCGTCCGGATGCTTCTTTAGCTCTTCCGCTATTGTGAATATTTTATCGGTCATGCAACCAGATATTAATTATGTATAATTAGATTTAAAAACCTTTATGTTGCATAGTAACTTGAAGGTGTTTATCTTGAAAGTAAAAAGGGATAAAAAGCAAGAGTTCACTTCGGTATCCATACCGACGAGGCTTTTCAAGAAGGTAGAGGATCATATAAGCGGGACGGGCTTCCCTTCTGTATCGGGCTATGTGGCATTCATACTGCGCCTTGTGCTGAGCGAGAACAGCAGGGAGGAGAGAACCAAGCTAGACTATGAGGCGAGTTTGATAAAGAAGAAGCTCGAGGCGCTCGGATACTGAGCGCCCGTGGCGGTGGTGAATATGGCGAAGAAGAAAACGGATCTTGACGACGCTATGAACTCCATAAACGAGTTGGAGGAAAGGGAATCAAAGGAAAGAGCGGGAGAGGGTGCGGTTTCAGGTACAGCGGCGAGCGGCGGCTACACCAACAAGATCGAGATAGGAGAGGTAGAGCAATATTTCAGCAAGATAGGCGTAGCAGCGGTGAGGCTCAAATCGCATCTTAGTGTAGGAGACATAATAGAAGTAGGCAGCGAAGAGGAGCACGTGAGGCAAAGGGTATCAAGCATGCAGATAGACAGGAAGGATGTAGAGGAAGCGTTCGAGGGCGACGACGTGGGCATAAAGATGAGGCATCCTGTATCGGTAGGTGAGAGTATTTTTAGGGTAGAAGTATAATACTGGCTTTGAATCGGTATAAAGGGCCGTTCGGTATTATCTCGCGCTGGACTCCAGGAATTCTATTATCTCTTTCGCGTGGCCCCTGGGATTTACCTTGCTGTAT
>JAKAXF010000083.1 GCA_021816645.1 Microcaldota archaeon
TCCGATCTAAATGGTTCTTGGTAGCTTCATAACGATTGGTATCATCGACATTGACCACAATGAAGCTATGGGGTTGAGGGTTAGTTGGTGAGAACTATTAAGACCAAGATATCTTAACTACCCCAACATTACCGGCAGATCCAGCTTGTACCTGACTACTACCACCTGCGCCACCATCACCTACTTCTATAGATAAAATTTCATTGGGGGTGACATCAAATATATTTGCAACGTATTGACCTGCACCACCACCACCACCGCCTGATCCTTCATAATTAGTTAAAGTTTCACCGCCTCCCCCTCCACCGCCCCCTCCATAACTAGAAGGGTTGTTGTAACCGTGTGGACCTCCACCTATACCACCACCATAAGTTAATCCATTATAGGTTATAGGTGATCCTCCTGATGCATCGCCACTAGTGGTTGAACCGTTACTTCCAGAAGATAGGGCGCCACCTCCACCTCCACCTCCCCCATAACTACTGCTTACAGAATATGCGCCAGACCCACCGTTACCACCACCAACTCCTGGACTATCACCTGCCCCAGCGCCCCCTCCACCCACACCTCCAGATAATGAAAATAACCCCGTTATAGCAGTAGTGCCACCATTACTGCCACTACTACCTCCACTTGATGAATTGCTGCTACCACCACCACCACCACCACCAGCAATAGCAGCCACAGTTATTTTCTGAACCCTAGGTACTGTGAATGTGTAGGTTCCGGGTGTTGAGTAAGTAACTGACCCCGCAGGAGGTAATCCTGATCCAAAAAACAATCCTGATCCAATCATCGGAGCCATTATGCTAAACTCGCTAAAATAGTAATGCTTAGGTTGGCCGCTGTTGCATCCGCTGTAGAAGGGGCTTGAATCGTTAGGGTATCACCGACTGCCATTGTAAATGCAGACGATGTTGAAAATGTCCCTTTAGTTCCACCAGCCGCAAAGGAAATTGTTCCAACGCTTGTTACGTTGTGATAAATTGTATATGTGGCGGCTGATGTAAATGCTGTTAAAACGCTTGCAAGTGAGCCACTAAAATTGGCTGGAACATTCACAGAACGAACAGCAAGAAAATCCATGACGTATTGACTTCCGGCAATAGGGCCTGAGACACCGGAGGAAATGTCGTAAGGTATTCCGCTATTATTTCCTACAAGCAACGCCGTCCCCGCCGTCGGCCCATTCCAGATGAAATCGCCAATGTTCCAGTTCTGTGCGCTGGTGCCTTCCTGCGCCCTCTCCACCGTGAGGACATTGCCGGATATTCCCGTCACATAGCATATCTCGAAGACCTGCCGGGTCGCCGCGTCATTCAAGGTGATCGGGAGGATTTCCCCGGAGGCTAGTGTCGGGAGATTGGTGGATGATGATACCGTGAAGGTGTCGGAGGTATTAGAGGATGGGGAAGATAGTGTGGTTTTAAAAAAGTTGACTAAGACGAAAGACATAATTTCTCCTATTCCCTAATCACCAACCAAGGGCGGTCACTTCCTGTACACTCGTGGCCGCTTCGATCTGCCCGATCAAAGTTGCCGCCTTCGCAATCGTCGCCTGAATCTGAGCTTCCCCGGCGTTCATCAGGCTTTCGATATCCGTCACTATCACCGCTTGAGCTTTCCCTGTTATATCCGTGATGGTATAGCCGGATGGGAGAGCGATACCTTTGGCGACATACTTGGCGTAAAGCCCGACAATCTTGGTCCAGTCGTGCGGAGTCATCCCAAAAGAGGCCGTAACGCCGGAGGCAAGAGCGATGGAGACCGGGGCCTGTTCCGCTTGCTGTGCGGATGATTGGATGGTAAATATTTGAGTTGCCTGAGCCTCCTGCAATGTTGGAGGGAGGGGCCATGTTCCGGTATACGGCGTGAGCGTGGTCGGGATCGTTCCTTTCGCTGAGGGCGTAGACCACGTTCCGGCAGAAATGTCGAGAGTAACCACATCTTCATACTGGTGGTATTTTCCCGTAGCTGTATCAAAGAAAGTCTGCACGTTTTGCTCCTTTATGAAAACTCATTCCATATGTAAATAGTTCCTGTATAACTTGTACTATTGAAAGTCAACTCATAGGTTGCGCCTATAGGTACTATGGCTGAAACAGCGGCGGTGTATCCTGCGGCTACTTCGCTGGAAAAATATTCAAATGCGTTCCCTGAATAACTAACGGTTATCAGCAGTTGATTAGATGTCGAACCGCCGTTGCTCGCATCAACGAATACAAACATTGGCCGTGTGGACGTGTTTGTATAAACAGTATTTGCACTTCGTATCGAAGCGACAGCTCGAATTGATGCCCCTCCCACACTTTGATTCAACGCCACCGGATTATCACTCGCTGTCGCATTGGGGATGATAAACGGATTGGGCATATTTGTGAGCAGTGCCGTCCCCGCCGTCGGCCCATTCCAGATGAAATCGCCCACGTTCCAGTTCTGTGCACTGGTTCCTTCCTGCGCCCTCTCCACCGTGAGGACATTGCCGGAGATCCCCGTCACATAACAGATCTCGAAAACCAAACGAGTGGCGGCATCGTTCAAGGTGATGGGGAGGACTTCGCCGGAGGCCAGTGTCGGGAGATTGGTAGAGGAAGAGACCGTGAAGGTCGTGGCGGTTGAGGAAGATGCCGCAGATAAAGTCGTATTGAAGTTATTGACCAGAATAAAGCTCATGAGACGATCACCTCATAGGAAAGTTGAAAGGGAAGTGGGAGATACCCACCACTCAAAAGATCGGCAAAGATTGGTCCGATTCCGTTGTTGTTCGGGACGGATATGGAAAGAGCGTGTTTAGTCGTGGCGGTGACGGATCCTCCACCATCCCACGGCAAGAGATCCCAAGACATGGAGTTCCATGCTCCCGTTACGATGGACTTTGAAGGGATGGCGATATTGATATTGGCAATCAGCCCGATATCGATATCTCCCCCGTCAGCCTCGTAAATAAACCTGGCAATCCTTCGCCTGAGCCATTGAATGCTCATCTGCTTGCCGTCTCCGAGATAAAGAATCCATGTCAGGAGGCGCTTGTAGATGTCATCCGTTGCGATCTGTGCCGTGCCGGATTGGATATAATTCATCGCCCCGTAAGCTTCCTCGCCCCAAGCGAATGACCCCCAACCCGCCAAAACGAACGTGGATGAAGTTGAAATGACAGGGCGGTAGATCCCCCAAAGGTTATTGGCGATCCAATCCAGCAAAGGCCCGGATATGGAAGGATCGGTGTAAACCCCCAAGGGCGTGCCGTTGAACCAATCGAGGTATTGTTGACCGAGAGAATTCAGGGAGTTGAAGAAAGCCGTGGTGTCGTCCGAGTCTGCGTATTCAAAATACGGGTAGGCCTTGATGATCGTCTGTAGCGGGGTGTCGGTAAACTGTTCCATCCCTTAGCCCTGCACCACGGAGAGACCGTTGACCGCTGCGAAAAAATAACTTTCAGGATCGGACAGGATCAGGCTCGTACCAGCCTCGGGGCTTACGGTCACTCCGTTGATATCGATGGAAAATACCAGGGAGGACAGATAGACGGGAGACAGAACGGACGCAACCGCCGTCTGAAAGGCGTTGGTCATTTCTAGTAAATTGATCGGAGATCCCA
>JAKAXF010000084.1 GCA_021816645.1 Microcaldota archaeon
CACCCTGCGTCGTGAGCGGGCTGCCTGGCTCGGCGGGAAGCTCCAAGGGTGCCGTTAGCTCACTATCTATTATAGGGTTATAAGGTGTACCCATTTTTTATCCTTTTTTCTGGCTTAATTATACGGGTTCAAGCTGAAGGTTGATGTTTGACCATTGGTCACTTGCCTGTATGCCGCCATTGCCCACTCCTGAATTAATGACGGTTCCGGCTGGTAGCACTCCGTAGTCAGTCATAGACGACATCCACGCATTGGCTGCATCGGAGTGGTAGGGCACAAAGCCTGGCCCGGCTCTCATGCTTAGGTTTGAGGCTTGGCTGGCTGTGAGGCTGGTTCCCGAGGGTAGGAAGTCGTAAGCGTTGCCGTTGCCGAGAGAGAAACTGACGTAAGGTTGTCGGTTGGCCACGGTGGCGCTGCAAAAGTACGTACACCCAATGGATAATAGGCGCCCTGCACGAGGTAAGGTGTAGCTCCAGTTTGCGCCAGCCGGAGGGCTAACTACGGTAATGGTTTGTGTCGTTGTGGCTTGCGGTATATCTCCGTTGTCGAAGTGGAAAAGTACCAGAGTAGCGTCGTCATCTTCTAGTGGTGCTTGGGGTATCTCGAAACTGTTTACCGTCGAGTACCGAAGACCTCCGACTCTAGCCTCATCGAACACGTCTCCCGTAGGTGTAGCACCACTAGTCCCGATCCCTAAAGCAGTTTGGTCACTAGGGGAAGCTAGGTTAGCTACCGCCGTGGACCCTTGAAGGTTACCGTTTATGTATAGCCATGCATCCGTGCCGTCCCACGATAGGGCCAAATGGTAAGGAATTCCTGGCTGTAGGCTTGCGGTACTGACTATCCCATGAGCACTACCGCTACCATCGTATACGTACCCGACTATTTGTCGAGTCCCGCTATCCCATTGGATAGACCACTCGTTACTACGTCCAAAGATTATCCCGCCTGGGAAGTTACCGCTATTCTCAGCGCTGGGCGTGTAGATAATCTCAGCACTAAACGGTCCAGTTACTGCACCCTGATAACCATTATTTCCGGGTAACGTCTCTAGTGTGCCACTGTTGGCCGAAGCCCTTAGTGCTTGCCCAAATGCTCGCCCCCGGGGCGAAGGTGCTACTTCCCAACCCGGAAAAGCCTTTAGCCCAACGTAACCGCTAGTGTCTGTTAGTTCGGGTGGGTAAGGTGTCCCGTATTGTTGGGTAGTGGCATATACGCTTAGCGGTTGGTTGACCGCCCCCACTTTATAGACAGTATCTTTACCTGGCAGTACATTTACTTCAAGGAAGCCAGAGCTAGGAATAGTGACGTTGTTTAGAAAGAAAGAACCGGACGTGAACCCGATTACTGAGCAGTCGGTGCCTGGGGGTGCTTGTAGGATTAGCCCTATGGTCCCCTTGGGGACCGCAACCAGAAAGCCGGCTAAGCTAGAACGTACCTTATAGGCTACTAGGGTGGCCGTATTAGGTTCGGGTGCGGGAAGGGTGTACGGGAAACCGAAGGGTTCGCTTTCGGCGTCATCATATACGACCAAGTTACAAACGGTAAAGATAACGCTTTCAGAGGAAAAAGTGGCCGCTAGTTGAATGGATACCGCATTACCGTTGGTAGGTACGTAGTCGGCGTTTTGAGGCTGTATAACTTTTGTACCGTTTTGGGTGGTTACTTGGACCGCTACAGGGCCAGTATTGTAGACGGCTAGGTACTTTACTTGGGACGGTGCCCAAGTATTACCCTGAAAGGGGTTTACTGCCCCTCCGTTGGTTACATTGACAGGTTCAAGTGTGCTTATAGTCATGCTACGGCTACGTCTGCTGCCATTCCTTCTGTTCCTGCGCCCTCGACTTCACCACTTGGGACATTAGGAGCACTTTTGCCGTGAAATAGGACGATCAATCCTACCAGTAGTAACCCCAAGCCTACTCCGTAATAACCTATCTTGGTGAACAAGTTGCCGCCGGCGGCGCTGCTGCTGCTACTAGTGCTACTAGTGTTATTGTTGTTGTTGGTAGACGTGGAAGGGCTAACTTTTGGTGTCTGCCCATAGTCACTGGCTACTGCCTGGGCGTAGGCTTGTTGTGAGGCTACGTCAGTTTTACTGGCCCATTCTCCTACTCCACTCGGGCTAAGGAATGCCTTTGTATTGCCCTGCGCAAGCGCCGACGCCATATTCGGGTCATAAGCACTAATAAAGTCCGCGGTAGCGCTTGCCCCTTGTGATGGGGTGCTGAACTCAGAAATAGGGTTACTCGGGCTAGAGTAATGTACTCCACTAGGCAACGGAGCGCCGATACTTTTAGCGTTGCTTGGTGATAGTTCGATGTTGAACGGGTTATTGTTAACTGCTGCATTCCATGCTCCTCGTGCTCTCCATTGCCCCTCGGCCGTTTGTTGGGCGTTGAGTAGTGCTACGTCTGTAGGCACAACAGATTTTTTAGTGATGCCTAGGTCACTCAGCACCATAGCCGCAAAGCGACTAGGTGCTGAGTTTTGACCTGCCACTTTCTTACCTAGCCTGTACGGGAACCCGAAGAACAGTACCGGGCCAGATAAGACGGCCACCCTCGCTATCAGGGAAACCCCGCGCCCTAGCGTTAGCTTCAAGCGTAATGCCATTGTGAGCGTATAGGATATCTGCGTCTGTACCGTATTGATTAGCTATTACCGTCAAGGGGTGAACGTAATTATTATCTTTGTCCGTGACGGTAAGGTCTTCGTTTTTGACCACATGCAACACATGGGGCGCTTCGGGAGTGGGCAAGTTGCGCCGCCCTCGAACTGCGTTTAGTTCTTCTTTGAGGGCTGCTATCTGTGCGTCTTTGTCTACTTGCGCTGTAGGTTCAACTTCGGTAAAGCTCATCTTACCTTATAATTCCTTCCTTGTGCGGTTCTTGCGACGGTTTTATGGTGGGTTTGGTGGGTGTACTCGTTGGCTATAGCCTGGTTGGCGTAGGTCTTCCCATTGATAGTCACTTTTTGACCCTGCTCATTGGCAAGGTTTTGTGCTTCCGAGCGGGCTATGTTCGGGTTGACCGCTGCTGTAGATACGATGTCTGCCTGTATGTTGGGCTGCTGTGGGTTCGATTGGCTGGCCAGGTTGCTAGCCACTTTTTGAACGTTGGGGTTGCTCAGCTGAGCCGCTGAGGGTTGCACCGTGCCTACGGCTGGGTTGCTAGGAGGCGAGCTAGCTATGGATGCTATGACCTTTTGGGAGAGGCCAGTTTTGGCTAGAGCGCTCGTAACTGCTGCATACCTAGTCTGTGGCGCGTTGGTGGCAGCTACGTTGGCCGTTATGGCCGAGTGACCCGAGCCCGTACTAACCCCTGGGTTGGTTCGATGTACGGCTGCCCATACGGCGGCGGGTGCCCCTTGACGGAGTAGGACTGGCGCGCCGGCTGTCCCGGTTGTACTTGTCCCGGTTGTACCTACTGGTTGACCTGGCGGTCCCGGTGGGCCTGGTGGACCTTGCGGCCCCTGCGGCCCTGACCCGGAGCCGCCCCCGCTACCATTACCCGTACTTATCGGGATAGTGCTACCTGGTAACGTCCCGCTACTGCTACTGCTACTATTTTTGTTTTTGATGTAAAGGTAG
>JAKAXF010000085.1 GCA_021816645.1 Microcaldota archaeon
CCAAGAGAGGCGCAGTTACACATATTTCGAATAGTCTGGGTAATTTTTCACGAGGGCATCACCTCCTATTAGGGCTTAGGGGTTGTTTAGAAAACTGCTATCCATAAATAGATTATAAATGATCCTATGACTAGCAGGTCAAAGAGAGCAGTTATCATTAGTAGGATCATGAGGGGACTGGGCCTGATAATCTTAGTTTCATGCCATTTTGAGGAGCGCTCACCGGAGAGGGCTTGGTTATAGGTCATTTTATTATCTCCCATATGTATAGGATTACTGGTGCAGCGGCTAGGGCACCTACAACGATAAAAAGTGCCCATCCTAACTCTTTTAGTAGCCATTTTTGGCGTTTTGGTCGCAGGCCTGCACATTCAGGGCAAATTATGCGCGTTACTGTCCATCCTTCGGGACTTCTAACGGGTTGCCAGAGAATACCGGGCCGTAGGCGGCACTTTTCGCAAGTCATTTAGCCTTCCTTTTTATATAGCGTATTACTAGATGGCTGGTAAGTATGAGCCCTACGGCTAGGGCTAAGTAGGAAAAACCCCATATTCCTAATGGTATGATCATATTGAGGATCATTTGGTTAGTGCTCTGTCTATGGCTTCCGAGACTTCCCCCCGGGACATGCCTTCGGTATGGATGCCCAATTTGTGGGCGAACTTCAGTTGTTTAGCGGTGGGTAGTTCTCCACGCCAGGCAGCGTTAGGATCTACTAGGCGTGTTTCGTTGTGTTTGATTGCGTAGGTTTCGGCTATCCTTACGGCACCATCCAGGGGAAGAGGAGACGGTGCTAAGGGATGTAATGGTGTAGCCGTGTCCATGATGGCATAGAGCCCATTATTTGTCTCTTTCAAGATAATTTCATGGGTGCCCAACCGCAAGCGCCAGCGATTGCCAGTCTTTGCCCATATGAACTTAGCGCTACTGGTAGCCCGGAAAGTTTGCGTGAACTTTATAGCCTCTAGTTGTTCTTTTTTGTCCAATTCGTGGCTAGCAGCTATGACCTTTTTACGGGCCGAGAGCGTTTGGTGGTCAGTCCAACCAGGATCATTGAGGAATGTTTGGAGGGTAACTGGGTGGATGTCTAGCTCGTGGCTTACGACACTAAAGACCAAGCAGTTATCTTTGCCCGGATAGAGGCGTGTTCCTCGTCCTATCATTTGGGCGAAAAGACTACGGCTTTTAGTGGGCCGAGCTACGACAATACAGCTAACTGCTGGTTCGTCGAAGCCTTCAGTTAGGACCATGCAGTTAGTTATTACTTGTGTGTCACCGTTACGTAAACGTTGGTAGATGGCTTGCCGTGTTTCAATAGGAGTAGTCCCATCGATATGTTCGGCTGCTATCCCTTCCGCTTGAAATTGTCGGCAAGCTTGCTTACTGCTTTCTACGGTGGGGAAGAAGGCTAGTGTAGGCCGATTTCGGGCCGCTTGTTGCCAAGCTTGTACGATGGTGACCTCGGCGTGGGCTTTTTGTAGGGCTTCCCCAAGGGCCCCTTCCTGCCAGTCATTATTACTCGTGGGGACACTGTGCAGGCTTATGTTTGCCTTTACTGTGGCTGGCATAACATCCACTAGCCAACCTTCCCCGATCATGTCGGTTAGGGACCTGTAGTAGGTTAGGCTGTCGAAAACGGAAGCCATGCCCGCAGTGAGTGAGACGTGCTTACCGTCTGTAGATTCTGTTTTGCGATCAGGGGTAGCCGTGAATCCTACTACTAAAGCTTTCCCTACGTGTGCAAGCACCTTACGATAAGTAGGTGCCGGCGCATGATGGGCTTCATCTATTATGACTGTGCTAGGTATTCCATACCGTAAGTAATGAACTAGCCGCTTGTCCCGAGAGAGAGTCTGCACGCTAGCTATCACTATGTCCCGCTGTACTTCGTCCAGGTTGGCTTTGACAACGCCGAGGTTGAACGTTAGGTCCGCTTGTTCGCACTTGGCTACTGCCTGGCGTACTAGCTCGTCTCGGTGGACCAGCACGAGTGACCTATGGTTACGCTGCCTTAGTAGCTCAGCAAAGATGACGGTTTTACCCGTACCAGTGGGTAGACTGACTAACTGGCGTAGGGACGGTGATTCATTGATAGCCTGTAAAGCCTCTAGTTGATAGGGTCGTAATTCCATTATGGATAGCTCCTCGTTGTGGACAAAAAAATACCCTCACCCTAGGGTGGTTAGGGTGAGGGTATTTGTTAGGGGAAGGGAAAGGCTACTTGACTTTACCCCATTCTGGCGGGCATTGCCAGCCGTAGACGGGCTCGATGACTTCTTCTGTTGGCGTACCTTCTGGCAGTATAGGCCGGGTAACGGTACGGATGCCTACTTGCACCTTGGTACACGTGAAGGCTTTGTTTACGGCGACGACTAGGTTACCCTGCGTGTAGTTGAGGTAGTTATCGCTAGCGTCTTTTTCCCAGGGGCCGCCGATGGCATGAACGATCTTGCGGGCTGCTTCCAGTGTCTCCACAAAGATATACTGTGGGGAAACGCAAAGGAGAATATCGGGCAAGCCTTCCAGTTCTTGGAGTTGGCCAGCGATGGATAAATGAGCATGGATGGCGTCGATTTGGTTCATCATTTGTAGTGCCCTTCCTTTTGTGTCATAGCCCCTAGTGGCTATGCGGTTACAGCCTCGGCGGTGGCTTCCGAGGCTGTAGCCGTATGGCTACCTGGTGGCTACCTTGGCGGGTTGCTTGGCGGCTTGGGCTCCCTGGGCCTGGCGCTTGGCGGCGGCTGCCCTCAGCTTGGCTACATGTTCTGGCGTGAGGGGTCGGCTCTGGCGCTCTTGCACCTGCCACACCAAATAGCTACCGTTGTCTGTGTGCTTGGGCCGATAGGTAACTTTGAGCTTGCGGCTAGCTAGGTACCGCCCCATAACGGCGAGCACGTCTTCCGCGTCCAAAGGTGCCCTTCGAGTGCGGCGGTCTTCCGCTGCCTGGTCCGCCAAGGTCTGCACTTCTGGAGTGAGACCTCTGATACGGCTAGGTATGGGCTCATCTAGGATCGCCCAGTCTGATAGATTGATTGACAAGTCGTATCCTTTCATGTAGTGTGATGGAGTGCCACGTAGCCATAGGCTGTAAGCGTCGTAGCCGTCTAGCTGCTCGGTGGTCACCGGGACCATCTTACACCTTCCGTGTTGACTGTCAAGTAGGTTTCTGAGATTTCTTAGGGTGCCGGCTCGCCGTAGACTGGCCACGCCACGTCGTCCACCCGGCTGGCGTCGTAGGTGGGGAAACTGGCATACTGCCAGGCTGCTGCCCGGATGGTCTTACTGCCAACTTTGAGTACGGGCCAGTCGGTCGCATCCCAAGCAGCTACCCACCACACAATGGGAAGGCCTTCTAGAGCTTTGTAGGCGTCTTCCCACTTATCTTCCGAGCAGTAGACAGCGCTTGGCAGATAGGCCTTGGAGCGGAAGGTTATTTGTGCCTTGACTGCGAAGAGCGGAGCCGTACCCTTTTCCCAGTCGTACGCGTCGGCCAAGAGGTTAGCAGTGGTCGTGATACGTACTTTAGGGATGCCGGGGAACATTGACCACCCGTGGGGTGGCCATCGGCAGTCGCCGTCAAGGTAACCAG
>JAKAXF010000086.1 GCA_021816645.1 Microcaldota archaeon
ACCGTTTGAAGAGCCGTTTGAAGAGCCGTTTGAAGAGCCGTTAGAGGAACCGTTTGAAGAGCCGTTTGAAGAGCCGTTAGAGGAACCGTTTGAAGAGCCGTTAGAGGAACCGTTTGAAGAGCCGTTAGAAGAGCCGTTAGAGGAACCGTTTGAAGAACCGTTTGTACCGCCGTTTGAACCTGGTGTAGCGGTGCTGTCAGCGAGCGTTCCCGCGGCAACGAAGTCGTTGCTCGATGTGCCTATCGGGTCGTATACTACCAGGCCGTTCGGTTTCTGGACGACCTGTATTGAGGACACCTTGATGTAAGTGTTGTTTACTGGGCTGTATATCTCGTCCCCTACCGTAAGGTTGTTGGCGAACACCCAACCATACGCTCCGGTCGATGGAACATAAGTGTAGAACTTCTCTGCGGAGTCTGTCCCTACGTTTCCGTTGATTATGTATTCAGTATAAACGTTATAGCTGACCAGTTTCTGCACTATGTTCGGGTAGAACTGGTGCGTCTGAACGTTGTACGAGAGCATAACGTCTCCCTCCTTGAGGTCGTTGATGCTGACCACTGTCCCGTTGGCGAGGAGGATAGGAGTTCCGGCAACAAACGATGCCGTAGCCTGATTGGTTGCGGTGCTCGTTGCGGTGTTCGTTGCGGTGTTCGTTGCGACGTTTGAGGCGGTGTTTGAGGCGGTGTTTGAGGCGGTATTTGAGGCGGTGCTTGAGGCGATGTTTGAGGCGGTATTTGAGGCGGTGTTGGTTGCGGTATTGGTAGCTGTTTGTGTATCTGCGCTCGTTGCGGTGTTTGTTGCTGTGTTCGTTGCTGTGTTCGTTGCGGTGTTGGTTGCGGTGTTCGTTGCCGTATTGGTAGCTGTGTTCGTGGCTGTACCCGTTGCGGTGTTTGTTGCTGTGTTCGTTGCCGTATTGGTAGCTGTGTTCGTGGCGGCATTCGTGCTCACTGTAGAGGTCGTTGATGTTGTTGTAGTAGTAGTCGTCGTGGTTGTTGAAGTAGTGGTTGAGTAGTAGTTGGCCGTCTCACCTATCGCGTTGTTGATAGTTATGGAGCTGCTCGTCGCGGTACCGCTGTAGCAGCCGTTGCCGGTGCACGTCCAGTTCTTGAATAGGTACGGTGCAACGGCGCTTTCAGATATAGTTATTCCTGAAGAGGCGTTGTACCAGCCGCTCCCCGGGCTGACTGCCCCGGCCGCGCTCGGATTGGCGAGCTCGGTAAGGTAGTACTGGGTGTAGTAGTTCACATTTATTGTGGTGTTCTTTGTAGCCGTGTAATTTATTGTGGATGTAGTATACGTCACTCCGTTTATTGTAGTATTCTTGAATACGATCCTCTCGCCAGAATTGATGTATATTAGCGGTGTAAAGTTGATGTGGTGCAGGCTATTGATGTTCCAGAGGAAGGTAGTAGTAGAAAGCTGCGAGTAATCGTATCCGGTTCCGTCTATAGTGACCAGCGTAGAGGAGCTCGAGGATAGTAGTGACTCAACGTTTGAAGAAGGCAGGAACGTAATCGCTATAGGCGGAGTGAAGTTTATGTATACGTTTGCGTTGTAGCCGGCGTACATTGCGGTTACCTTGACCCTTGCGACCGTCGAACCCCAGATGTAGCTTAGTGCAGTTCCGGTGGTGTTTGTAGTGGTTACCTGCGGGCTTATGGAGAAAGGAGGCACGGCGTTCGTGCCGTTTGACGCGTATGTCGCGGTAAAGTTGACCGTTGCTCCGCTTAGCGGGTAGCCGAGCAGCTTGACCACTGCATAAAGCGGGTCCTTTACGTTGGAAAGCGCTGACTGCGTCAAGTTCTTAGGTTTTAGCGTAATGGTACTGTTTGTCGAAATTAGGGGCGCCGTGTGCGCCGTGAAGCTGCCCTGGTAAACCTGTGTTGGTGCGTTCTGGCAGCTCTGCTTGCTTGTATTGGAATTCAGGCCGCAGTATGAAGCACTCAGGTACACTTTACCGGAGAGGAACTGTCCGAGCGAGGCCTGTACTGGAAGGGTTACCTGGCATATTATAGCGCCCCCGGAAAGCACGTAGGACGGTCTGCACGGGTACTCCGTAGTATTGGCGTTGTTCATGCTGACGTAAAGTTTCGGATTGAGTATAGGATACGGCTGCGTGTTTGTAAGGAATACCGCCAACGTGGTAGCGTGCGTTGTAGCGTTCGATCCGACTACAAGATCGTTGCAGTACACGTTGGATATGAATGAACATGAAGAGGGAACTATTATGTGCGGCACACCAAGATAAAGATATAGAAGCGATGCGATGACCGCTATCAGCAGCACGGCCCAACCGTAAGTAACCAGGTATTCGAGGGCGCTCTGACCGGATTCCTTAGTGCGTTCTATGTCTTTGATGGCCTCTTTTGCTTGTATGCGCCTGGCGTCAGTGCTGTGACTCCTGCTCTTGGGAGACCTGGAACTGCTCTTTGATCCCATTTTACCTACTTTATTGTTGCGCACAAAATATTTATATTGCTATGCAAGTATGGCGTATGTGTGGTTTTTCGGAGATTGTTTATCAGATATATGGAATGCGGCCGTCTACCTTGCGCGCCTCGCGCGACCCTTTGCTGCCCCACTGCGATGATGCCTCCTTGAATAGAGCAGCAACGCTGTGTAGACCAGCACTATAACTACCGTAGCCGCGTACAGTATCGCGTCGTTCCTGCCGTTCGACCCCGTTCCTGTAGTCTGCGGTATCGTAGTAGTTATGAACGTGGTTGTAGTCGTGTACCGCGCTGTAGAATTGAAGTATACGTTTGACATGTAGAGCGTGCTGTTGTATTCAGTCAACGGTCTCTTGAATCCGCGCGATACCGTGATGTTGCTCAGCGAGATATTCTGCGAGTTGGCCGACATTATCGCGAACGAGTCATTGTATTCAGAGACGTTTATCGTGGTGTTGAGCAGGCGAATGTCAGAAGAATTGTCGAAGAAGACCCCGTTGCCGTATATCCTGCACCCGTTTACGGTCACGTTCTTCGCGCCCTTGAACTCTATGCCGTACATCTGGTCGTTGAAAACCGCTCCAGAGCAGTTGAGGTATATGTTCTTGCCGATTACGTAGGCGGTTGTGTTGCACGGGGCGTTTACCAGGTACGGGCCCTGCCTGGATACTGGAAGCACAACCGGAACCGAGTGGTAATAGCCAGGAAAAGACAGGTTTGAGGTAAGGAGAGTAGTATTCGCCAGACTGGCGCAAAAGCTGAGTCCGAAGCCGAAGCTTGGCGTGGTGGAGTCCTGAATGTAGCTTATGTTCCTACCGGCGTTGCCGATGCTGATCGTGATGCTGGAGTTCTTGGCGATGGGCACGTTTGCGTTGTAGTTTATCGCGTACATTCTCGTGCCGTTGTCCATTGTGTATTCGTAGCTCGAATTTGGATAGCCGAGTGCCTTTACAACCGTTGCGTCCTTGCCGAGCGGTCCGGACAGGGGATTCACGGTGAAGGAATCGTCGGCGTTGTACCTGTACAGGAAGGTGGTGAAGTTCCAGTTAGTGTCCTGTGGCGGCACCGCAACCAACCATCGTAGAT
>JAKAXF010000087.1 GCA_021816645.1 Microcaldota archaeon
TCTCCCTCGGCATCTTCCGCCTTGACGATCAACACACGAGCCTTACGCATGGTCTTACGAGCCTTCTCCACCATACGGGTTTTCTCATCTTCGTCATCATCGTCGGCCTTGGCAACCACAGGGGCAGCAATAGCGGCAGCGGCATCTTCACTAGCCTTCACCAGAGAGAACACGCTGTTCTTGATGGTGGCCATCTCGGCTTTCACGGCGTCCATGTCGGCACGCATAGGAGCCATGCGACGGGAGAACTCAGCGTAGAGCGCGGTAATGCCGCCCTGATCCGCAAAAGACGAATACTGCTCAACCATGCGAGCCGCGCCTGCGCCACTGGACGCCTCGGTCGGTCCAAAAATAATGGTCTGCGCGGTAGGCACTTTGTTGATCTCGCCGGGCTGTTCCCAGTCAAGAACAGTTGGGTTAAACACATCCAACATTTCTTCATCCAGCGATTTCTGCAACTGAGGATCAATGGGCTTGCCACTCTTCATGGCATGGATGGTCTTGGCGAACAAGGCAGCAAATTCTTTCTGGTTCATGAAAATCTCCTGATAAATACAGCGTTAAAGTCAGTAAATACGACGTTTGGAATCTTGTCTAGTGTTAGCGATGTTTGCGGGCCTGCTCCCTCTTGACGGTGTACATAAGGGCGTGCGCCAAAATGTCCGCTTTATCGAACGGCAGTCCACGACACTGCATATAATGGTCACGTAGAAAGCCCAACGTATTGCCGATAGACATATCGTAAGCGGGGCAATCACGAAGAATGTGCCGCTGATACTCGCCCCACATTTCATCTATGCTTGCAGGACAGTTACCTTGCGGTTGCTGTGCGGATTCATGTACCGTACCGTCGTTCTGTGTAAGGGAGTCGTTTGCTTGAATAGCAGAGCCGCCAACAGAGCCGGGTAATCCGCCAACCATAGACGCGAGCATGGGTTCGGCAGAGTCGGCACCAAATATGTCAGAACCATCGGGCCAAAACGGCGTAGAACGGGATATAGCATCTGTGAAGGATTTTTGAGAGACGACGCGCACGTAGCCACGGATTTTATCATTCATGGGGTTACGGCACAGAGCGAGGCTGCGCCAGTCTAATTTTTTAACAAGATAACGGGTAGCACCATGCGAGCAAGTTTCTTGTGAGCAATCCGTCACGGCTTCAGGCACCGGATAACCATAAATTGATGCGCGGTAAGGAACTGGTGGATTTCGATTTAATGCGTCCCAGATGGCATCGTACTGGAAGCGCTCCGGCTGAAACGATCCGTCCCTTGACTGCGCGATTTCACCGACGACACCGGTACGACCGTCTCCTAGGTCCAAAACTTGAAGTGGTTTTCCAATAATGTATGACGCAGGGTTTGGAATTGGAGGATCAAGACGATCACCGATCTCGCTGTAATGTTCCAAATCCAAGTGACCTGAGCGAAGAAAACTATCCTTAGAGTACATTAGCGCCTGTTGAACGATAACGTCACCCTCCAAATCGCGGTGCTCGTTGGACGCCTCTAACTCTATGATTCTCTTATTGTTTTGATTGCTGGCCTTGATAACCACATCAAAATCAATGGCGATAGCTTTTAGGAGTGGCAGAGGCATATTGAGCGTCCTTTTGGTACGATTAGAACCAAGATGAATGACGTTTGCGATTTTGTCTAGGGTTGGCTGTTGACAACACAACCGAGACGTGCTAACATGCTCCCATAAACTAACGCACGGAGCCATACATGACAAAAGAACAAGACTTAGCCGCGCTTAAACGCTACTACATTGCTGAATACTTTGATGGCGAAGATGAATGGCCTGCCCTAGAAGGCTATGAGCGCGGCGAGTTTGTATGGGCGGACGATGCCGACAAAATCCTGAGCGGCGCTGTTCTTCAACGATATGGAGGATGGGGCGAAAAAAACAACGACGGAGATTTGTATCTTTACGACGATGTGGTTGAATCGCTACGGATGAGGAATGAATGATGGACAACTTTACGGAGAACACTGAAATGAAAAAGAACATGTCTCGTGGATGGACTGCTATAGTTACTGCCTGGGTTTTTGACGCCTTAGCATGGGTGTTCAAGGCTGTTGGCGGAGATGTTGGTACAACGCTTTCAAACGGATTCTCAATAGGTATATTTGTTCTGATATTCATAGCAGGTGTCTTCTTCTGGAAGGCTTATCGTCATCGTCACGGAGAACTCTAATATGGACGTTAAAGAATACATCGAGAAGCACAACATAGACGTACCTCTGGAGGCGATTGAGGAATTTGAGAGAGATTGTCACTCTGTCATCGACAGTTATCCAGATCATGAAGTAAAAGACGCGCTTGCTCTTTTGCTAAAGTCGTTCCGAGAAAAATATAAGACGAGTCCTGTGGTGAAGGATTATACCGTAGGAACAACGGGCGTATTGAATAAATATAGTATAAAAATACCTTGTCAAGGCAATAGGCAGCTTATCCCAAACTATACGTCGGCGTATCCAATTGAAAACGAGGATGTTCGTACAATGAAAGCATCAACTGAATCGTTAGTTGTAGAAGACCAAACGCCCATCCTCGCAGATGAGTTAGCGCAACTGGAACTGCAAAAGAAGTATGAATCGTACAGTACGCGGAAGTGGGTAAGTGTGGATGATGGGTTGCCGGTGCGGTTTATTGGGCTTTTGAAAAACTCAGGGAATCCTTTTGTAATCGCTAAAGCCTTTGACGATGAGGTAGAATCGGTATTTACATTGCGTGAAGATTTACGCCTGTCTGAGCTTGACGAATACCAGTTAATCAAAGAATCCGGGCCTTACGCCAACTGGAAGATAGATGCCCCTGTGATCTATTGGGACGGTGCATATGAAAGACACGCGCACTACGCTGGAACCGATCACGACGGGAACGCGACGATTTGGCATTTCGGAGGCACAAGTTGGACTACTAGCGAGCGTTCGCCTGCTCCTGATTTTGTGGAATTAGCGGAGGACTAACCCATGAAGCAAATCCCCCTAACTCAAGGGCAGCTTGCGCTCGTTGACGATGAAGATTATGAGCGCGTATCCAAATACAAGTGGCAAGCTGGTTGGCGTCCGAACATTTGCTCTTGGTACGCTGTTGCAGACGGCAATCTTTATCTGCATAGGTTTATCATGGACGCCAAGGCAGACGAGCAGATTGGCTTTTTTGGCAGCACGTTAGATTGTCAAAAGGAAAATCTAATCGTCTATGGAGGCGCTAACGGGCTTCAAGTGACACCAAACAACACCAGTGGGTACAAAGGTGTCACTTGGAACAAAGAGGCTAAAAAGTGGCGAGCACAAGTATGGCTAAATGGCAAATCTATTCATCTTGGCACGTATGCCACAGCGGAAGAGGCTTATGCGGCGTATTGCAGGGCGGTTTCGACTTAACTTATGGAGAACTCTAAAATGAACAACTTTGAATGGGTAGCACTTGCTGTAGATAAGGACGCCAAAGCACCGAGAAGCAATGTATATGTAGATGATGAAATCATGGTAGCAAGCAATGACGTTGTGGTGCGCTG
>JAKAXF010000088.1 GCA_021816645.1 Microcaldota archaeon
TCTAAGAAGGATACTCTGAATTCTGCGCTTGATACGTTCTACCACGAAGCACAATTTTCTGCGGAGCCGAAAACGAGCGAGTACGCCAAGAGGATAGAAGGAGTAAAGATAAGCATAGAGAGGCAGAGAGAGTCGCTGGCTAAGATAGATGAAGAAGCTTCAGAGGCCAGAAAGAAAGGCGAGGTAATATTCAAGAATATGAACGTAGTGAACGGCATAATACAAACGCTGAAGGAAAACAAGCGGATGACCAGAGAAGAATTGCAGAAAATGTTCCCTGCGGTAAAGATTATAGAGATAGACCTAAAAGAGAAGACGGTAACTATAGAAATGGAATGATTATATGATAAAGGTAACTTTTCTCGGCACGTCTGGTTCGGCCCCAACGAAGGATCGCGGCCTTCCCAGCGTGGCGTTGACACACGAGGGCGAGACGCTGTTGTTCGATTGTGGCGAGGGGACGCAGCGCCAGATTTTCAACTACGGTCTGAACATATCCCGGATAAAAGCGATTTTCATAACGCATATGCACGGTGACCACGTGATAGGCGTGGCTGGCCTGATACGTACGTTCGCTCTCAACCACAGGACCGAACCGCTCAACATATTCGTCCCAAAGGGCGGGGAGAAGAACGTGGCGGCACTGATACTTTTCGACAACGCACTGATAAACTATCCTGTGATAATAAACGGAGTATCTGGTGGTGTGGTATACAAGGGCAAGGACTTCAGCGTGCACGCATTCCCCTTAAAGCACACGGTCAAGGTCTACGGTTACACTTTTGAGGAGAACAAAAGAATACGTTTCAACAGCGAAAAGTGCAGGTCCCTCGGGATAAAGGGACCGATGTTCTCTATTCTGCTCGATAAGAAGCAGATAAAGATCGGAAAGAGGACCGTAAGGCTTAACGAAGTATCCAAGGAGGTAAGGGGCGCAAAGATCGTTTATGCAACTGATACGCGGCCTCTGGCATCTACCTCAGAGGAAGCAAAGAACGCTGACATGCTGATACATGAGTCGTCGTTCGACGAGCGTTTGAAGAGGCTCGCCGTGGAACGCAAGCACTCCACTGCCGCGGAGGCTGCGGAGGTTGCAAAGCGCGCCGGCGCCAAGATGCTCGTACTGTTCCATATGAGTGCTAGGTACAGAGACACAGCGTCGCTCCTGAAGGAGGCAAAGAGCATATTTAAGAATACTATAGTAGCAAAAGATGGAATGCAGATAACAATAGGAGGCAAAGAGGGCCCGTAGTCGAATGGTCAAGACGTCACGTTGACAACGTGAAGAGCAGGAGTTCGATCCTCCTCGGGCCCATACTCCTTTTAGGACCGTGGTGCAAAAGTTGCGGGTATCTACTAGCAGTTACGTTCTTGACCCGAAAGCACTGATCCACGTATTCCCGTCTTTGCCAGAATGCGTGTAAACGTTCACGACCTTGAAATACCTTGAAATAAGGTCCCTGATCTCTTCCACGCCGTAGTTCCTGAAATACCTCTCCGTACCGTCAGGACGCTTCTCTATCACTCCTCCTGATCCGAGCTTTACCGAGATAAACAGCACTCCATTACTGTTCAAAACACGCTTGAACTCCGAAAGCGCCTTCCTCGCTTCCACGTCGTCCAGGTGGAGCAGGCTCGCGCAGCACCATAATCCGTCAAATTCTCCGTCCGCGAACTTCATGTCTGTCATATCCATTTCCATGAAGCTGCCTTCTGGAACCCGCTTCCTCGCCTCGTCAACTATTCCAGACGAAGCGTCGATGCTCACGACATCGTATCCCTTTGAAATGAAATATCTAGTATCCCTTCCTGCTCCGCTACCCGCATCAAGCAGACGCTTGCCGTGCAGCAAACCTTCGAACTCCTTGTACTGCCTGTCCCAGAAATGCACACTCCAGTGGGTGTCAGCATACTCGTGCGCTATCCTGTTGTATGCATCTATAGTTGTTTTGCTAGTCAGATACCCACCAGGCGCCATTTATTTAATGGGGAATATACTGCCTATTGCCAAATAGATGAGCTTCGCCACGAGGTAGTTTGGGGCGATCATCCCGGGGATTGGTGAGAGCTCTGTGAAATCCATGCCTACGAACCTCTTTTCCTTGGCTAGCTTTCCTATCACTTCTGCAAGTTCCCTGAAACGCATCCCGTCGGGCTCTGGAGTTCCAACGCTCGGCATCTCGCTCGGATCTAGAACGTCAAGATCAACCGTCAGGTAGATGTTCTTACCTGTGTTCTTGGAGATAATCTCTGCCAACTCGTTTACTCCCAACCCCCTCATGTCTTTCATGAACAGTATATCCTTCTCATAGTCCTTTGCGCTCTTCTCGTCCGTGCTCCTTACCCCAACGCTGAAGCACTTATTCACGATCTCCCTCGCCCTGGCCATCACGGTCGCGTGGCAAACCTTCGCACCCATGAACTCATCTCTCGAATCCGAGTGTGCGTCGAAGTGCAGGACCGAGAAATCCTTTTCATTCTCTGCTATACTCTTTATAGCTCCAAGCGATATCGTGTGCTCTCCTCCTATAAGGATCGGGAACTTAGAGTCCCTGAGCAGAACGTCGACCTCCTTCTTTATCCTGTTGACCATCCCTTCCGGAGAGCTGAAATCCGGTGCCAGTTCCTCTAGCGTGAATATACCTATCTTGCTTACGTCTCGGTCAAGCTCCTCACTGTACAGCTCCATACCCCTGCTCGCCTCTATGATTGCACGGGGGCCATCCCTGGTACCGCTCCTGTAGCTGACCGTAGAGTCGTACGGCACCGGTAGCACCGCTACTTTGGCGGTATCATAGTCCTGCTCCTCAATGCCGAATAGGTTATAGGGTGGGGTCTGGTTCAGCACGTGCATGTCATCTGCCTCCAAACACAGGAATGTTCAACCTATCTTGCTCCGCAACAAATTAAAAACCTTCCAGGCTCGATTTCTGCTCTGTTCTTGTGTTAGACCAGAGTTTGACCATTGTCGTAGTCCTAAAACACATTT
This sequence comes from Microcaldota archaeon, assembly GCA_021816645.1. The sequence continues at coordinate 2,990 of JAKAXF010000088.1, forward strand.
AAAAAGAGACCCAGTGCTTACTATCGTGTGATAGAATGGCAAAGGCGAATGCATCGGCTGTCTTCGTACTACAGTTTATAGGCAGCTTGATCTATCTAGGAGTAATTGCCCTGATGGGCACTAGCTTTAGCACAGTACTAAGCGGATACGGAAGCCTCTGGACACCATTGCTCTACGGCACTGCTGTGATAACTGCAATAGCGCTGTTCATAACCAGCTTCGCGAACTTCTCAAAGATGGGTGAATTCGTAGGCAAGTACGCATGGTGCGAGACGTTCCTCGCAGCGTTTGCGCTTTTCATCCTGACCGCGGGAGTCAACTCGAATATCTGGTTCGGCGCAACGGTCGTCGGATTCGTTATCGCGATGATCGGAACGGCGATGAGTGGACAAAGCATAATGAAGAAGTAATCCCGAAGTTTTTTCTTTTATTTCTTTTTTTGTTTTTATTTATTCTATCTCTTTTTATTCACGCTGTTAGCTGTAATTCTTTTTATTCATCTCCATTTTTTCC
>JAKAXF010000089.1 GCA_021816645.1 Microcaldota archaeon
TGAAGACATTTCCTATGTCTATGACGGCCAAAACCGTTTGGTCGGCAAGGAAGTGAACGGCACGTTGGTCCAAGGGTTCCTGTACGACGGGCAGTTGGAACCGGTAGCGGAACTCGACGGCAGTGGCAACATTGTCGAGCAGTTCGTGTACGGCACGCGTCCGAATGTACCCGATTACATCGTCAAGGGCGGTGTGGAGTACAAGGTCATTACCGATCAAGTCGGTAGTCCGGAGCTAATCGTAAATGCTTCCACTGGCGCCATCGCCGAGCAGATCAGCTACGACGCTTGGGGTAACGTCACCCAGGACACCAACCCGGGGTTCCAGCCGTTCGGGTTTGCGGGCGGGTTGTATGACCGGGACACGGGCCTCGTGCACTTCGGGGCACGCGACTATGACCCGGAGACCGGGAGATGGATTAGCCGGGACCCTATATTGTTTCACGGAGGGGACAGTAATCTTTATGGATACGTATTAAACGATCCGGTCGACGCGATCGATCCAATCGGTCTGTGGGGTATCAAGGTCGCGGCTTTTGACGGTGTTGGCGGGTATATTCAATTTGGTGTAAATCCTGACGGAAGCGTTTATGTGTCAGGGGGAGTAGGTTTCGGAGTTGGTATTGACGTAAATCTTACCCCCGGTAATGCACCTGGATGGGAGTGTGGCCGCAAGGGAATATACACCGCACTAACTAAGGATTATGAAGTGGGTGCGCACTTTGCCAACTTTGGCGTAGGTGTCGGAACGCAACAAGTGAAACACCTTGACACGGATATTGTAGATCCCGCTCATCCTTACGTAGAGCCTTCTTTTACGCCGGGTCTCGAGCTTCGAGCGGGGGCAGAGGTGTCTGTTACGGGTGGATTTAGCATCGTTTACGGGGGCAACTAATGCCGTTAATAACTTGGAAAAGTAGTGTCCGTTTTGTGGTGTATGCAGTAATTATTGCTGTACTCATGGTTGTCGTGTATAGAAATTTCGACAACACAATTCAACATGACCCCGCCTATGCAGTTGCTTTATATGTCCTGCATCATGACTCGAGAGTTAAAAGTGCTGTGGGTACGTTGAAGACCGTAAAATTGGAGAGCAGATCATCAAAAGGAAGTGCAGAAAGCGGAAAGGCGAAGTATCAGTTTCAGGTGTCAGGTGATAAAGGCGATGCATCGGTACTTATAACTTTAATAAGCGCAAAGGGTGTATGGTCACAGCAGAAAGTGGAAATTCAGGATGTGAGACAGTAACTGAGCCGTCTACGGTGACGGCAATCACCAATCCGGCCACGCATTACAGTTACAACCTGGATCGGCAGTTGACCGGTATCGCGCTGCCGGATGGCGAGAGCGTGAGTCTGGGCTACGACAGCGGCGGGCGGCTCTCTACCGTCACGCTGCCCACGGGCAGTTATCAGTATGGTTACACGGCTTCAACAGGCCAGTTGGCGATGCTCTCCGCGCCCGACAACGAAAACCTCGCTTACACCTGGGACGGGTTCCTGAACACCGGCACCACATGGTCCGGCGCTATTATGGGCAGCGTTACGCGCACGTATGACGACAACTTCCGCGTAACGGCGCTCACTGTGGACGGCAACAGCACGGCTTACGGTTACGACAATGACGGGCTGCTCACCGGCGCGGGTGACGAAACCATCACCCGTGATCCCACGGATGGCCTGATTACCGGCAGCACGCTCGGCGGCGTGACCACCGCAGTAAGCTACGACAGCTTTGGCGAACCGCTGACGCAGTCAGTAACCGACAGTGGGAAGACCCTTTACAACGTAAGCTATACCCATGACAACGACGGGAGAATTACGCAGAAGACCGAGACCGTGAACGGAGTAACCACCACTTGGAACTATGGTTATGACGGAGACGGCCGGCTCGATGCCGTGACAGAAAACGGCAATCCGGTCGCAAGCTATGGCTACGATCAGAACGGTAACCGGGTGAGCGTGAATGCGGCCATGATCGCAACGTATGACAACCAGGATCGGCTCAGCACTTATGGCAGCAACAGCTATGCGTACAACGCGAACGGCGAGCTGCTGACGAAAACCAATCCCAGCGGCACAACCAGCTACACTTTGGATGCGCTGGGCAATCTGCTCGAAGTGAAGCTGCCGAATGGTGAAGACATTTCCTATGTCTATGACGGCCAAAACCGTTTGGTCGGCAAGGAAGTGAACGGCACGTTGGTCCAAGGGTTCCTGTACGGCGGGCAGTTGGAACCGGTAGCGGAACTCGACGGCAGTGGCAACATTGTCGAGCAATTTGTCTACGGTACGCGCCCGAACGTGCCGGATTACATCCTCAAGGATGGAGTGGAATATCGCGTTATTTCTGATCAGGTGGGGAGCCCGGTGCTGATTGTGGATGCGAGCACCGGCGCGATCGCCGAGCAGATCCGCTACGACGCCTGGGGCAACGTCACTTCCGACAGCAATCCGGGGTTCCAGCCGTTCGGGTTTGCGGGAGGGTTGTACGACACTGACACTGGACTCGTACACTTCGGAGCGAGGGATTACGATCCCGAGACGGGACGATGGATTAGCAAGGATCCGATATTGTTTGCGGGTGGGGAGACGAGTCTGTACGGATACACCGGAAATGATCCGATCAATTTCCTTGATCCAGTTGGACTTTGGACTATAACCATTCAGGGGTTTGCTGGAGTCGGTGGCAGAGTTATGTTTGGCCAAGATAATAATACTGGTAAGTGGTTTTATGGTGGTGGACTTGGCATTGGTCTAGGTGGAAGCTTCAATATTAATCCAGATGCCAATCGACCGGGAGCAGAGCAGACCGCTTCTTGCGGACCGAGTACTACAGTCGGTACTTTCATTGACGCAAGTATAAATATTCTTGGTTGGGATATCCCGCTAATAGATGCTGCGGGTGGGGTAGATGTGAATTCAGGTAAAACCTATCATGAAGGACCAGCACCTAAAAGCTACATGCCTACATTTGGAACTGCTGGGTTCGGTATCACTATTGGTGGGGGCGCTGGTGCTGAGGTGATTGGTCACAACTAGCGAGGTGTATTGGTGCGTATTATCAGCCACATGTGGAATAACTTTATAGCAATGCCGGGGATACTTAAATTGTTAACTGTAAGTGCGTTAGCGATGTTTCTGATTATCATTAGTACCATCAATCCGAATGTCAAAATAAATGTATTTGGACACTACATGACATATCTAGAATGGTGGACCACTGGAGCTGGAATATGGATAGTTCTGGTCGGGAGTACGTCCGTTGCTGCCGCTGTGTTGCTACTAATGCGGTCTAGCTATGCGCGGCCAGTGTATCTTGTTGCTACCGCGTCAACCGCTATTTCAGGTCTATACATAGGAAAAATTGCTGGAGCGGATATGGAGTGAACCCCCGAGACTGGACAGGTAGCGGTGAACATTTAGGCGGCCTGTCGGGGGTGTTGGTTTTCGAACTGCTCCGGGCTCTGGTAACCGAGTGCGGAGTGTAAGC
>JAKAXF010000090.1 GCA_021816645.1 Microcaldota archaeon
TTCCGATCTAAGCAGATTAGAATTGCTGCCAGTTATTACAAGATTGTAGCCCTGCCTTTGCAGCCTGTTCACAAATAGTTCCCAATTTGCAAGGTTTTGTATTTCGTCTAAAAGCAGATAGTCCGTCTTGCCATAGAGGGAATTCAATTCTACTACTATCTCATTATAGTCCCGTACTGATGCAAGGACCTCATCGTCAAAATTCGCGTAAGCGAACGAACTGTCGTTTGCCAGTTTGTGAATGGCGAAGAATGATTTACCTGCCCTCCTTGGACCCATTATAACCTTAATCATGTCGCTTTTAGCATCGTTTATATTTACGGCCCTCTTGATATACGGCTGTTTAAGTCTATTCTCGAGCTCGGTTCGCTGCAATATCAATGCGTCTCTCACCGCAGACATTATAATCACAGTTTATATTATAATGCCTAAAAATATATAAATTCTTGCATTATAATTTAAATACTACCTCCTGCAGCTTGAGATTACAATTCAAAAACAGAAAAAATCGGAGAAGAGACTTACAAAATCAGGCTTTAGTAACGGTATGTTCACAGATCGCCGAAGCTCTCTGCTTGCGCACCCGTCCTATCAAAGTCGTCTATTACGACCGCCCTAGTGCCTCGTTTCGGGTACAGCTTCGTCCTTAGATGCTTTCAGGACTTATCCTTTTGGCGCGTGGCTACCCGGCAATGCAATCACAACCGGTTCACTAGAGGCGCCGATTCCATGTTCCTCTCGTAATAATGGAATCTTATCCTCTGGCACTAACACTCCTAGTAGATATTACCGCACTGCCTCACGGCGTACTGAACTCAGCTCATGTAGGTTTTTAATGGACGAGCAGTCCAACCCTTGGTGGCTTCTGCACCACCAGGATAACCTAAGCCCATATCGATGTATCAAACCGCCAGGTCGATGTGAACTCTCACCGGCGACGAATCGGTTACCTCCAGAGTAACTTGTTTGACAGCTTGGAGCCCTATTAAAAGAGCTACCAACGTTCGTTAAGCCCCTCTTTCGAGTCTGCATGCTTCGCTTTTCGGCATACAGTCAGCCCTGCATTTACCTTTTAGCTTACCGCTTGTTTCCCAAACAAGCTAAGCAGAGCTTTGGTCACTTTCGTTTCCTTATCAAAAGCAACCGTCCAGTCTAACTACCCACCTGCAGCTGTCCTATCGCTAGTTAGCTGCGAGACGAGCCAGGATTGGTGTTACATTGTCGCTCCGCGCGCGCCGCAGCGCGCACATCGACGCTCCCAATTACGCTATGCGTGGCCCATATCACAACAACTACAGGATGTAGTAAAGCTTCATGGAGACTTCATTTCCCACTAAGAGATCGCGGCATATTCACCGCGCAGTAAGTTCACCGGATCCAAGGTTGGGACAGTGGGACAATCGTTACGCCCTTCATGCAATTCACCTATTAAGTGACGGCTACTATGCTACCTCAAGAGAGTCAGAGTTACTCCCGCTCTTTGCCAGCGCTTATTCCCTTTGAAACGGGTGTTCACGTATTGGCGGTGAGCAGGCGTCACCCACTATTCTAAGCGTTTCCGCTTTGCAGTGAGTTGTGTCTTTGATAAACAGTCGTTGTCCCCTTGTCAATGATATCTGCATATCCCATACGCAGACATGACTTCTCGAAAACTTACGTCACCAACTTGCCGATTTCCCTAACCTTAGTTATTCCGAAACACCTCGGCTTTTTAAGCCAGCACCACCTGTACTGGTTCTAGGTACGGATCATCATGATCATTGCAGATTCCCTTTTCACTGGCCCAGGAAATCAGTCCAACAGTTCATTTAGCTGCTTCTCCTCATAACGAGACTCCGCAGCCCGTTGCACTTTCTTTCGGACCTGTCCCCAGGCGTCAGAAATCTGCCTTGTGTTGCCACGCTTACATGATGAGGGCTGGAATATTAACCAGCTACCCTTTTGCCGCTCTGTTATTGGCATGCGGCTTAGGACCGCCTAACCCTCCGCTGACGAGCGTATGCGAAGGAAACCGTGTGCTTAAGGTGTATGGGATTCTCACCCATATTAGATATTACTAATACCAGGATTTTCTCAACGGCGTGGTCCATACGAACTTTCGAACGTACTTCGCTCCACGTCGCACGCCCTCTTACCCGTGCTTTCGCACGCTGGGGTCTCGGTACCTAGTTTAGCCCCGTATATCTTCGGCAATGAATGCCTCTACTGGTACGCTATTACGCGTTTTTTAAAGGGTGGCCGCTTCTGAGCCTACCTCCCAGCTGTCTAAGGCAAACACCTCCTTTGATACACTTAACTAGGATTTGGGGACCTTAGCCCCAGTCTCTGTCTTTGCAGTCTCGCGACACTAGCTTACCCAATGCCGCCGACTCCCGGGGTCTACGCAGCATATGCATTCGGAGTTTGACAATTGGGAAGGGCCTTTCGACCCCGCGCCCAATGATCGGTGGCTCTACCGCATATGCGAGCTCGCCCGAGGCTATCCTAAAGATACTTCAGAGGGGACCCGCTATTGCCATGTTCGATAGGTATATCGCCGCTACCCGTAACTCACCCAACAGGACATGCCATGACAGGATGCGGACCTCCACCAGGCGTTAGCCTAGCTTCGTCCTGGTCACGAGTAGATCACAATGGCTTCGGGTCGAATAAGAGTGACTCAGGCATTTTCATACCCTGCGCCTCGCAATGCTGCGCGCTCTCGCTTTCGCTACGCCTTTCGGCTCGCCACTCCTATGCACTCCCTGGCTCTTGCTTCAAGAAGAATGATAAAACGCTGGTTCCTTCCCCTCGCGCTGCCCTCTCGGACCGCTGCTTCGGGGACAATCATCCCTTTCGCGCCTTACCTTCGTGTAACCACCTAGTTTCAGATCTTTTCTCTCGCACTCGTGTGCGTTCTTTTCAACTTTCGCTCGCGCTACTTGTTCGCTATCGGTCTATAACCAGTATTTAGGGTTGGGATTTAATACTCCCGTATTCATTCTCCGTACTCAGGGAGAATTACTCTTTGCAACTATCTCCGATTCACTACGCCTACGAGACTGTCACTCTCTATGGCCGCTCTTTCCAGAGCGTTCGGCTCGTTCACCGGATGAATATCGTTGCACCACATCTCCACGCCTTTTGCAAAGCGGGATTCGGTTTGCCCTGTGCGGCTTTCATTCGCATTACTCGCCGCATCGAATGTTCTTTCTTTTCCTGCCGGTACTAAGATATTTCAGTTCCCGGCGTGTGCGCACCTTATGCAGGTGCAATTCGGCAATCCTGGGTTTAACGTCTGACCTGCGACTACCCCAGGCTTTTCGCAGCTTGCCACGGCCTTCTTCGCTGTTATAGCCAAGTCATCCTCTAGGTGGCTTAAAATTTATTGTAAGCCTCTTCTCCTCATATCCATCGCGCAAAGCACGATTTCACAAATACGATGCAAAACAGAGCAATAGCTCTGGAACGTGTACTTTCATCAAGCATCAAAAA
>JAKAXF010000091.1 GCA_021816645.1 Microcaldota archaeon
TCTGGTCGCCCGTGTTGGTAGCCGCGCTCCGGTAGCCCGTGTTGGTAGCCGCGCTCCGGTAGCCCGTGTTGGTAGCCGCGCTCTGGCCGCCCGTGTTGGTAGCCGCGCTCCGGTAGCCCGTGTTGGTAGCCGCGCTCCAGTTGCCCGTGTTGGTAGCCGCGCTCCGGTCGCCCGTGTTGGTAGCCGCGCTCCGGTTGCCCGTGTTGGTAGCCGCGCTCCAGTCGCCCGTGTTGGTAGCCGCGCTCCGGTCGCCCGTGTTGGTAGCCGCGCTCCGGTCGCCCGTGTTGGTAGCCGCGCTCCAGTCGCCCGTGTTTGATTCGGTTTTTGTAGACGTTAGATGAGACATGATCCAATCTACGCTTTGCTGCACCAATTGAGGAATTTTGATCTCCGCCTTAATGGTAATTGACGCAGAAGCAATCTTCGTGTCATTAGAATGACGTTTCGTGTCGCCGGACTGCTCAACTAAACAATAACGACTATCACATGGCGCATAATAAGAAAAAGCGTCAATGCCATATTCTACGGCGTGAAACCCTGACTCACATACCGTTACACCACCTTCGTGCTTATAGGTTTCGCCGATTTCAAACCGATAACCACGGCAACAAAGATTCTTGTCAAAACCCTTGATACTAACGATCTTTTTCATATCACTTTCCTCCAAAATCCGCAAACAGCATCTTTCCTTCTTCCGAAGCGTGTTCAAACGTCTCGGTTTTCCATCCGGCTTTGCGTAGTGCTCCGGGTGTTACGATAGTTTTCTTTCCTCCGGGCATGACAGCTTGATATGTGCCGTTCCAGATTAGGACGTATTTCGCATTTCGCTTGGTGATAAAGCCTATGTGGTGCATGTGTTTGGTTCCTTGTTAAGATAAAGATAGGTTGCTGATTTGTTCAAGCAATGTTTCCACATTTTCTTTGCTCAAATACCCTAGCACATCATCAGTAATCGGAGTGTCGTAAGTAATATTCCAAGACCCATGGATACCCTTCAACACAGCTAATTCCATTAGCCCTTCTCGCGCTCCATAACTGATCTTAGGGCAACGCACTACACTAGCCCCATAACCATTAGGGAAAAAGAACAATTCTTGCACTCCCATCTGGTCATGAGGATGTTGATTGACTTCGTGCGGTACAAAGTTGGTGATTCCAAATTGCTCTTCCATGACAGTTACTCCTTTTCGGTTGGTTGTCTTGTTCAGTAAGTCTATTCTATCAAGCCGCCTATGCGTCAGTCAACACATTTCTTAGGGGTTGCTCACAAAAAGATTCTATGGCACACTAGCCCAATGAATATAAAAAATATCATTGTTTCTATTGCACTTTGTGGATTCTCAGCCAGCCTGTCGAGCCTGCCGGTTCCACATATCACCATCCCAAAGCCTCACTTGGCAGGCATTCCTGAGTACGTCCAGATCGCCGCCAAAAAATCTGGGCTATCGCCGAAATTGATTGAGGCCGTTGTTCATGTTGAGAGCCGTGGAAAAGTTGACGCGGTAAGTAACGCCGGAGCGATTGGGCCAATGCAACTCATGCCAGCAACGGCGAAAATGCTGCACGTTAATCCGTGGAACGCAAAACAGAACGTCATAGGCGGGTCCGAGTATCTGGCACGACTGATTAAGCGGTTTGGTAGCCTCTGGTTAGCTCTGGAAGCATTTAACACAGGTCCTACAAACGTGGCAAATGGTAATGTTTGTCAGCAAGCTGTGAAATATGCAACAGATGTGATCCGCTTCGAGTCCGTGGAAAGCTAAGGCCGACAAATCTCCACGACAATCCACGAAGAAACCCGTGCTCGAAGCGGCAGCACGAAGAATTTGTCTTGCTCGCACACAACCGCATACGGACGGCCATTTTTCTTCGCTAGAAACCCGGCTTCTTCTATGGCAGCTATAGGATCGGTGAACGATTTAGCTATCAAACCAGTACACCACACGAAAATCGTCTACACATTCGTCTTTATCCTTTTGCGCGGAAGGCCCGTCCTTTATGGCGTGGTAGTTCAATCTCCCTTCTCAACAAAAGTAGGCCGCCCCGTACTCTCGGACACGATTCCCTCAAGCAGAGCGTCGTCCTCCACCTTACGCAATTCCTTAAGAACTGGCACGGCGCTCCATTCAAAAGCATCCTGTATATTATCAGGAAGCGAGTCCCATATTTTGTCCAATGCGTCAGAGTCCACCTTGCGCGTGAGTTTGAACTGAATTTTGAGGCTGTCGTTCAAGTGGACTGTTCCTTCAGGAACGGTAGCTACATGGGTGAGCAGTTCATCTTCCACTTGCCGACGACGCGCTTGCATCAATTTTTCTTCGTGCTTCAAAGCAAGCCATTCCGCCGTAAGTAAATCTACCGGGTCTTTGTGTGTCATGCGTTTTACATTCGTCATATCAGTTCTCCTTTCCGTTTCAACAGTAATCCGGTTCACAAACGAACTGAACATACTCTTCGTACTCCTTCTCCAGGCGCTCGACATCTTTGGGCGTCAGCTTTTTTTCGAGCCACTTGGCTGGATAACCACGACGATCGAGTAATTCAAACTCAAAGTCCCCCCCTTCTGCTGGCCCATTCCATGATTCTGGAATGTATGGCGTGGCGTAGGTCACTTTTACTTTGCAGGGAATGCCAGAGACGCTGCTTTCAAAATCGTATGATTGCTTTCCCATTTTCGTGTGCTCCTGTTCAGTTGATGTATGTATCATAGCAACTGGTTACGGGGGCGTCAACACATTTCTTCACGCGCCATGCACAAAAATTATCAATGTCCACATCAACCAAACCACAGACGCTACAAGAAAAGCTCCTACAGAGACGGCGAGTAACAGGCCGAGTAACTTCACATTCCTTCTCCTTCCAGTTGAACAAGCTGCCATTCTACCTGCCGTCGCCGATACAGTCAACACAAATCTGCGTGTTGACGTGGGTGGCTGATGAGTGTAGACTTGGGCTGTCAAATCACGGATAGGAGAACGAGATGAGCAGAGAATGGAAGCCGGGAGATCGGTTTACACTGGAATTTGAGGTAACAGGATGGTCTGGGGAGTTGCTCGAATGCAAAACAATGAGCTCTGCTAGGCGCGCGTTTCCTTCATCGGATATGCAACACGCCAAACTCATTCAGCCCGCAACCCCGGAGCCGCAAAAGCTGGACGTGACGAAGCCTGTGCGTCGCATCTGGAGCGGCAATACAGGGCGCATTGTCGGCAAGACGCTTGATGGCAAAAAGCTTTTATTTGAGCATGATCTTGGTGGGATGTGTATCGGCCCCGAATCTGATTTTGAGAACATCCCAGAACCCAAGCGCACCACAACGCAGCTCGTGGAGCTTGTGCCGTTTTCTGATGGTATCAGAATAGTAGAGCCGGGCGATCCCTTCAAGTTTGTTGGCATCAAGTCCCGTGCCAAAATCAGCTACACCGAGGGCGAAGGTTGGAG
>JAKAXF010000092.1 GCA_021816645.1 Microcaldota archaeon
CCGATGGCGACAGCAGTCTCCTACCGGCGCCCGCTATCAGGTCGCTCCCGCCCCACGCGGGAGAGGAGATAGCCGATAGGAGCTTAAATTCTGATGTTCATCAAGTCCCCCCACGTCTGGGCAAGCTCGGAGGAAGTCCGCGCCGCGTTCCCGATGACCACCTTGGCTACCGCCGCGAGGAACTTTTCCTTCCGCTCCGGAAGAAGGTCCAAGTCGGTGATGTATCCCGACATCCGCTGATAGAGGTCCCATGCATCCATAACCCCCGTCTCGGGCAGGTTCATGTTCTTCAGGTGCCTCTCGGGAAGGCCCTTCTCGATAAGCTGTTCCCGGATTCCCACCATGGAAAGCTGGAGCCCCACCAACTGACGGTAGGCTTCCGCAAGCTTCGGGAAGATGGCGATGGCCTCCATGATGGCCTTTTCCAGCATCCCCATGATGTCCTTCACCATGCCTTTGTGGACCTCCCGGACCGCCATCTGACGGCCGGTGTAGTAGTACCCGCCGTTCCCATAAAGCACGAAGCTCAGCTTCACCGCGAGGCTCCCATCCACGGAATTGACGGCCCGGAAAAGAGGGGAAACCGTCTCGTTCCCAATCTTGGCAAACTCCTCGAAGCCAAACGTGAAGGAAAACTTCCGGCCGTTGTCGTAGAGGAAGAAATTCCGGAAATCCCGAGCTTCCTGATTTGTGATTCTTCCGCTCGTCAGGACCGTATCCAGCATCTCCGCGATGGTCTTATGCTGGACCAAACAGTATCGGTCCGACAGGACGCTCACGATTGTCCCCTTGTCGTTCCTTCGGATTCCGAGGAACCCCGGAGCTTCCTTGACCTCTTCCCCGTCCTTCTGGAAGATGGGCACCTGCTGATACTCCGGTATGCTCTCGATTGTCTCGATTCCCTCAATCTCGCCTGCCTTCATTTTTCTCTCCATGCCCTTTCGGGCGAGTTAGATATAGATTCTAAAGTATATATATCTTTCTATAAGCGACTCAAGTTTCCCAAGGCAAAAGCGCCGTATGATTGAAGCCTCTCTTGCCAATCACAGATTGAGAAAGCTCAGGGTCCGCCGAATGGAACGTATCCGATGGGATATCCGCCCCCTTCAAACGAATCATCTTGCACCCTGCACATCTTGGATTCTTTGTTTCCCAAGCCGCTTTGGCACAAAACCTACCCGTCGTACGGCTTCGGTCGCGTCGGCCCTTCGGAGTCCCTTTCGGGAGTCCACCGGGCCAACTCCGCCGCAGAGGCGCGGGCACTCGGGGCAAGCGGTTGTCCCCAAAGGAGACGATGACCGCGCGACATGATGTTTGCCGACGCCATGCGGTCGCGGTCGAAGTCTCCACAGTTCGCGCATCGTGCCAATCTCCACGCAGGGTGGCTCACCTTCCCACCGCACCGGGGACACTCTTGCGAAGTCCCCATCGGGTTCACGTACACGACTCGCGCCGGGCTCCGTCGCTCGACCTCCCGTTGTAAGAGTCCGCAGGTCCAACGGGAGAGCTTTCGTCTCAGGTCTCGGCTCGGCCCGTTCCCTCTCGGCATCTTCGAGAGGTTCTCGAAAGCGATGTTGGCCCCTTGGGCAAAATCGACGATGGCCGGAGCGATTTCCTTTTGCACCATGTCGGTCACGACGTTCCGCTGACGGTTTCGATAATGGCGAAGCACACGACGTTGCCGCTGGAGGTTCTTTGGGATGGCTCGTTGTATCGACTCGCGGAGCCGCTGGAACCGAGACTGTGTATTAGCCAATCGATTCAAGACAATTTGCTTGGCCATCGTTTCCGAAAGCAAATCCACATGCCGGAGGTTGAGGTCAATGCCGACGATTCCCTCCGCTGTTAGTTTGGGTTCTTCGGGCACTTGGAACGGCAAGACGACCGACCATTCAGTGAGAATCACCTCCCCGAGTTTGTGAGCGGACCACTCCGTCCACCGCTTATGTTTCATCGCCTTTTCGAGCGGGAAGTAGAAGTATTTTCCCGGTCGCACGGTGACGCGAAGTACTCCGTCCTTGATGCGAGACAGGCTTTGATGAAGAGTGATGCGGAGCCGGTTCGCACGGGGTTCTCCGACCCGGACCCCGGTTCGTTTCAGGCGAAGGTAGGAACGGACTATTCCCACTGCCGTCGAGCAGGCCGATTCGTGGTAGGCCGCCGCATATCGGTGACGCCAAGACGTACGGAACCACTCCCGAGTCTTCTTCCGCAAGGTGATGGCGGATGTGATGCGTTCTCGTACGGCGAGAGCGACCAAATGGCGGACCATCGAGCGAGTGTCCAGCAACAGCCGACGAAGACCAAGCGGATTGCCGTGCTGGAAGGAAATCGCCCGCATGGAGTCGGCAATTCTCCGGATGTCTACCGAGCATTTAAAGAGTGGGGTTTTGTGCCAAAGCCTTCCCAAGCGAAATCCCCTCTTACAGCTTCCGGGCCGCCTCTAAAGAATGCGTAGCTCATTTCTTCCTCCGCTTTTTGGGCTTCGGGTTCTGGAGCGGCATTTCGCACCCGTCCCATCTCACCCAACCAACGCCATCTGCTTCCATCGTCTGTATCGGGCAAACGCACATGACCTTACCCCACAGCACCACATGGAACTTCTTCAAATGTCCGCACCGAGCGCACGTCGTCATGTTTTTCACCTTCTACTCAATTCTTGAGAATCAGTTTCTGGCAATCCGGGCACCAATGAACATACGTCCCGTAAAGGGAGTAAGTCCCGGCATCCCGCAATTCCACAACCCGTTCATGCTTGCACGGCTCGTTTTCTAAGGCGTTCTCCGTTTTGTTCATGTTCCCTCGTTTCCCCTCATCGGGGGGCGAATGCAAAGATGAGAGGGAAGAATATCAAGAAAGCCATAAAGAAAAGAAAGAATATGACTTCAGTGATTTCTTCGGCAGTGAGAGGTTCTTGATGCTTCGTTATTCCACTCCCCTTGAAATGGTGACACATCGTCACGACTTCGATTTCGTTCTTGTTCCATTCCTTTGGCCCATCAATGCATGGCCCAATAGCGAGTACCGCATTACCACGATTCAATCCAAACGTCACTTTATGCCATTTCTTCGACATGCCACAGTTGGCGCAGACCTCATCGCCCTTCATCATTTCTTCCTCTTCTTCCTCTTCTTGAACCCGGTGCACGTCAGCAAACAAATCAAACCCCGCTTACCCGGAGCGTCAGCGCACCAATGGACTCCGATAATCACTCCGCGTTTGTCCCCCCAGATGGGGAGCATATGCTCATTACGGAGGAACCCACAGGTGACGCACTTCTCGTCTTTCTTCGGTACGGTCACGGCCCCTCCGTCGGCTCGACAAACCTGCCGCACATATCAATACGAATAAAGTAACGTATCCCTTTAGAGTCCATGTCATAAACCCGGTCGAGAGGAAAATAACAAGTTCCTCTTTCAAGATCG
>JAKAXF010000008.1 GCA_021816645.1 Microcaldota archaeon
CCGGAGCCGATGCGGTGGTATTCGGCAACACTACACCCAGCGGATCTTCGCTGCCGATCGCCAGCATGACACACGCACAGATATTATCGCAATTCTCAAAATTCAACGACCAGTTCGCGTGGAGTGAGTATGCGGGCGCTGACGTTTACATAAGCATGGTTTGCCCGACAATAAACAACTCTGCCAGCATATGCCAGCTGCCAGCCATACAATCCATTGAAAAAATAGAAGGACTTTGATGAAATCATTAAGCACACTCAAATCAATATACAAGCCCAAGTATATTTTGCTAAACTTGGTTGTTTTTGCTGTGTATTATCTGCTTATAAGGTCCATAGTGGTGGCGCAGGAAAAGGTGTTCCTGATCGTAAATCCTTTTCTCTACTACATGATCTACCCGCTCGCCATTACCTCTTCGATTCTGCTGACTATAGCCGTATACTCGATTGGCAATACCAGAAGGAATATGGCAAAAGTGACCGCGAGCGGTTTGAGTGCGGTAACGGCACTGTTGGGCAGCGTTATAGTGTCGTGCGGCTGCGCAGTTCCTATCCTGTTCTCTCTAGCAGCAATAGGTATAAGCAGCGCTGACATAATATACCTGAATGACTTTTTCTCTGCTTATTCGGTTGAACTGGTCCTGATATTCATCTTTTTAAATCTGTTCCTAACAATATATTATCTGAACAAGCTTTCAAAACCTTCGTGCAGGATAAAGTGAAAGTTTTGAAGCGAAGATGGTCAGATGCCTGGTAATAAGCGGCCGGCCAGAGCAAGCAAAAAGGTTAGGGCGCGGCTAAAAGCGCGCTTCAGCAGTGCGAAGAGGACAAAAACCAGAACGTACACAAAAGCTGAGAGACACGTTGAACGATTTTCATACCCTACAGCACCTTATTCTTACGAAGAAGCGATGCTCGACAACGTGATTAGCGGCGCAAAGGCTACACCGATACCAGAAGAAGCGGTTACATTCGGTGAAATACTCTCAAACCTTACAAAGAACATGAAGACTATTACGTACAGGTTTGGAATAAACGTTGGCCGCGATCTGTACAGGGCCCTCAATTCCAAAAAACACTACTACTGGTACGAGGAGTCTATCCCCGATCTAGTTATGTTCCTAGAGAAGTCTGGGTACAAGGACGTAACATACACACTTACCGCCAAGGGGCTTCGTTTAAGGATATACAATGCGGATGGTGCGTTCGTTGGCGCACCGGTGCACACCTTTGAGTCAGGACTTATGTCAGGTTTCCTATCAGCGGCGAGCAGGCAGATGATCCACGTCAACGAGGAGAGATGTGTGAAGAACGGCGCAGATTACTGCGAATTCGTATCATCGCAGAAGAGGGACGAGGGAAACGAGGTCGACATGAGCGCAGCGGTGGAAAGCTTCGCGCAGCATCTTAAAATGGCGATGCACGGCAGGAAGAATCCTAAGAGAATAAGCTCTCTGTACCACGCGATCAGCATATCCCCGTTGCTAAACCGCAGATATTCCGGTGCGATAAACAACATAGCCGAGCACATGGGATACAGATTCGGTGATTACGTTTTCGATAACAGGAAAGTAACGTCCAAGAAAATCAGCGACTGTATCTCGAAAACCGCAAGCTTATTAAACTTTGGCGAACCCTCAATTAGAGACTCCAAAGAAATAGACATGAAATTTTCATTTAGCCCCGAGCTTTCCAGAAAGGAATACCTTGATCTTTCCATTTCTTTCATGAACGGAATAGCGAGCAAGGCCGAGATGAAGAACAGCATATATCCTACTATGCAGAACAGGGGAGGCAGATACGTTCTTCACATAAAAGAAAAACGCTGAGGTGCGCCGATGGCCTTAAACTTCATGGATAAAATACTTCCATTTATACCTACGATAAAGAAGCCGGACAGGCCCCTCTCCCTGAGGGAGAAGATGCTGTGGACCGGCGTAATAATATCGGTCTATTTCCTGCTGTACAATACTTACGCTACCGGTGTAAACCCGCAGGCGGTTACCCAACCGTTCCTGCAGCTGGTAAGTATAATATTCGCCGCAAAGATAGGAAGCATAATAACCATAGGCATAGGCCCCATAGTCCTTTCAAGCATAGTTCTGCAGCTTCTGAACGGATCGGGCCTTATACACCTGGACATGAACAATACCGAGGACAAGGCTAGGTTCCAGGGAGTGCAGAAACTCTCCGCCATCGGAATAGGGCTTATAGAATCGTTCATATTCGTGTCTACAGGGTACGTCCCGATAGCATCGGCTGCCTATTTCCCGATAGTGGTGCTGCAGCTGTTCATGGGCAGTCTGATGATAATATATATGGACGAAATGATGACAAAGTACGGCATAACTTCCGGTATAAACTTATTCATAGCCAGCGGAGTATCGTACGCCATAATAACAGGAACCGTAGGCATACTGCTTCCAGAGGCCGCTGCCGCGATAGGCGCCGGAGGTGCCGCGGCAATATCAAACGCCATACTTGCGTTCGGGCCTCTATTCTTTGCCGTAATAGTCTTCATTGCAAGCATATACGCCTACGAGATGAAAGTAGAATTGCCGCTGGCGTTCGGAGACATAAGGGGCGTAGGTGGCCGGCTTCCGATACCGTTCTTGTACGTAAGCGTGCTTCCCGTGATACTCGCTTCTTCGCTAGAGCTCAGTCTCGCCGTATGGTTCAGGTTCATAGCCAACGTGCATGGGAGCCTGGCAAATCTTGCTAAGTTCATAGCATATTACGTTCCTGTTTCGGGAGGATCCCCGCAGCTGGCCGGGGGTCTAATCTACCTGATATCCCCCTCGTTCCCGTTGCCATATTCTGCCGCTTACGGAGGCATAGGCGGCTACGCAGCGTACTTCACCTACCTTGCATCGCACACGACGCAGCTATTCCTGCCGTGGGGTGGCATGGTTCTCGTGCCCGAGTGGATACACATAATAATATACACGCTCGTACTGGTGGGCCTGTCAGTCGTATTCGGGAAGTTCTGGATAGAGATGACCGGGCAGAGTCCCAAGGAGTTGTCCAAGCAGATAGGCGATATGGGGTGGCAGATACCTGGGTTCAGACGTGATCCTAGGATAGTGGAAAGCATACTCAACAAGTACATACCTTCGGTTACGGTGCTCGGCAGCATATTTGTAGGGCTCTTGGCTGCCCTGGCAACACTCACCGGTGCGGTTGGTACGGGGATGGGCATACTGCTTACCGTAGGTATAATCTACATGCTGTATCAGCAGCTGCAGCAGGAGCGTCTTTTTGAGTCGTATCCTATACTGGACAAGCTTACCGGAGGCTGAAGCTTTGCAATGTCCTCCCTAGCGTGTAGTATAGCGCTTACGCTGAATGCAAGCGATACAAAATAAAAAGGGCAGAAATCAGAGCTTACCTACTCTGCGCTTCTGGGCTCTCCTGAGCCTCTTCCTTCTTTTTTTAAGCCACTTCCAGCGCATCCTTCCTTTCTTCTTCCATTTTCTGGGTATGCTTCCCAAATTAACACCACTATAAACGTTTAGAGTCTCTTAAGAAAGAATCTATAAATACCTTTTCTAAGTCATCAATAGTCCGAACTAGCGACCGAACGATGTTTGCGCGGAGCCGTAAATCAAAAACCTATAAATAGTTGAGTGGCAAAACACTATAACATGGTGCGCGCATGCACAAGGGAATAATAGCTTACATAGCGATAATAATTATTGTGGTCATAATCGCGTACATCGCAACAGGGTTCAGGACACCTCTGGCCACTACTACGACTACAACTTCAAAGACTACTCAGACAACTACGATATCGGGAGGTGGAACTGGAAACAATACCTCTCCAGTATACTATCCGTGCAACAAGTACAGCCTATACAACGAGTCGAATAATGCCACAGTTAGCGAACGGTGCTATTGGACAGGAGGTATGCTTGGCTTCTGGATCGCGGCCGGAAATACCGGTTCGGCCCACGCTACCGTAGTCGGACCAGGCAATACAACGTACATCAACGCCACTTCAACCACAGGATGCATAACATTCTACCAGAATTTTTCCGCACCGGCTGGAGTATATAATATGACTCTGCGTACGGGTCCTGGAGGCGGAAACTGCGGCTACGCGATAGCAAAGCTCAACGTGACCACTATTCCTCCCCAGCAGATCTACGATTCCGTGTTCAATGGAGATTTTCATACCGGCAGCTACATCGGATGGAACGTGACCGGAAAGGGGTTCGGAACTAAGCCCGGCAACATAACTTATTTCGATGCAAACAGGTGCTATCTCGGTCAGCCGTGGACCGGATACAACGGCACATACTTCGCGACTACCTACAACTGCGGACTTTCAAACGCTCCCGGCAACATAACGTCATCGCCTTTCTACGCACTTAACTCCTTCCTCAACTTCAGGATAATAAGCCCCGCTGACTATTACCTCTACGTGGAAATACTTCACAACGGCACCCCTGTAATAATAGCGCACTACAACACATACAACTCCTCATTCGGGGCTACTGCCTCCTACACCTTCAGGAACGCGAGCATACCCCTCACCACGGTAATAGGCGAGCCGATACAGGTAAGGATTGTTGCCGATACGCTTTCAAAGCAAAGATTCATCGCTGTGGGTGACATAGCTCTTTCATCAACTCCGAACCAGCAGGCCGGAATATTGCAGAACCTTAGCATAAACTGATTTCAATATACCGCTCCGCGATTGTGCAAAGCACTTATAATTTTAACCTGACATGCTTTACATAGGTGCGTCAATGCAGGTGTACAACACACTCGTGCGCAGGAAACAGACGTTCAAGCCTATATCTGACAAGGAGGTGGGAATCTACACTTGCGGTCCTACTGTGTACTGGTTCGCGCACATAGGCAACATGAAATCGTACGTCAGCGAGGACGTGATAAAGAGAACGCTGATCCACTCTGGTTATAAGGTAAAGCACGTAATGAATATAACCGACGTGGGCCACCTTGTGGGGGACGCCAACCTCGGAGAAGATAAGGTAAAGATGGAGGCCAGGAAGGAGCACAAGAGCGCGTTGGAGGTATCACGATTCTACACTCGCGCTTTCATGGAAGACATGGAAAGGCTGAACATAATAAAGCCCGACGTAATATGCAAGGCGACAGAGCACATACCAGAAATGCTGGACCTCGTGAAAAGGCTTGACGACAAGGGGTACCTATACAAGGTTGAGACCGGGATGTACTACGACACTTCAAAATTCAAGGATTACGGTGCGCTCGCGGGTATGGATTTCGAAAAACTGAACAAGTACCTGAAAGCAGGAGCCAGGGTAGAGAGAGCAGCGGGGATAAGGAATACAACTGACTTTGCCGTCTGGCGTTTCTCCAAGGGCGATGAAAAGGAGATGGTCTGGGATAGCGAATGGGGCCGTGGCTTTCCGGGATGGCACATCGAATGCAGCGCCATGAGTATGAAATACCTGGGTAATCATTTCGACATACACATGGGCGGAATAGATCACATACCCGTGCACCATACGAACGAGATAGCGCAGTCTGAAGGAGCTACGGGCGAGAAGTTCGTAAACTACTGGATGCACATGGCGTTCCTTAAGGTCAACGGGAAGAAGATGGCCAAGTCCCTCGGCAACATATACACAATAAAGGAGCTTGTGGAGAGAGGCTTCGACCCGATAGCGGTGAGGCTGCTGTTCATTTCGGGGCACTACAGGCAGGAGCTCAACTTTACCATAGAGTCGCTGAAGAACATGGCCAATACTCTGTCAACACTCTATTCATTCATAGACAGAATAAAAGAGATATCGAAGAGCGGCGGCGATTCCAAAGACAAGGGTTTTCTGGAATTCATAGACGGGTCTAGGAAAGATTTCTTCTCGGCTATGGAGGACGATTTCTCAACCCCAGAGGCGCTCGCGAGCATGTACTCGCTCGTCAAGGAATCTAACAAGAGAGCGGAAAGCGGAATGGGTGCTGAAGAGGTGAAGCACGTCCTTGATACGATGCTCGAATTCGATTCGATACTGGGTCTGGGGTTCGAAAAAAGGCTGTCTAGAAGTAGTAAGCTTTCAGAAGAGGTGGAGAAACTTATAAAGGAAAGGAACGATGCCAGAAAGCGCAAGGACTTCGAAGAGGCTGACAGGATAAGGCGCGTGCTGAAGGAGAGGGGTGTGATACTCGAAGATACCGCACACGGAACGCTTTGGAAGAGCAGCGACTAAGTGCCGTTACTTCTTCTCTTCGTTATTCTCTTTCCCCTTTCCCTCGCTGTTCTTATTTATGAGTTCCTTGCCTATCCTCGCCCTGTTTTCCATGTCCCTGTTTATCTTTTCGATGTCTTCGGGCTTTAGCACCTTGTCGAGCACATACTTCGAGTAGTTTATCGATATCTGTGACAGGTCTATAAGTATAGCCTGCATGTCCCCGGCCTTTAGCACAATGCCCTGCTCCGGCCTGAGCACCTCTATTCCGGCTGGCGCATAGTTGAACGCTATTCCAATGAGTGGTATAAAGTTCTCTACAAGGAGGGTTATTACGGCGTTAGTGCTCCATAAACCCTTAACTTCTATAGGTTCATCTACCGAACCGTAGCAGTACACCACGCCCTTCTCCTTGAGTAGATGGTCGTTTATAAGGTTTGTCAGAAAAGGCTGAAGCTTATCCTTATCCTTGTCCTGCATGTCAAAATACAGCTTTACGAGCACGCCACCCTTCTGTATCTTCTCCTCTGTAACCCTGTCGAGTTCTGATTTTGCCATTCACTCATTCCTTATAGTTTTCAATGCGTCATCGAAGCTCACGATACTTTCATCTCCGCTGACCAGGTTTCTTAGTTTTACCTTGCCTTGCCTCTCCTCTTCATCTCCTATGATAATGGCGTAGCCGAGCTTGAGGGAGTTGGCGTAAGTCAGCTGGTTTGCGAGATTTCTTTTTGCAGTGTTAAGTTCCGTATTTATTCCATTGGCGCGGAGTGATGTCGCGATCTTGGTGGCGTAGCCGAGATTGTTCCCCTTAACGAACGCTACGAACACTTTCGAGTAAGTATATTTTGTAGAAGATTTGTAATCCAGAAGGTCGAGGACCCTGTCGATTCCGATCGAACCCCCAACCGCGGGCATGGGCTTGCCGCCATAAGCACCTATGAGATTGTCGTACCTGCCTCCACCGCAGATGGAACCCTTTACATCACCAACCCCCATAAATTCGAACACCGTACCTGTATAGTAGTCTAATCCCCGCATCACGCTGAAATCTAGAACTACGCTGCCTCTTATCTTATACAAGGCGAGCAGCTCTAGGGTTTTTCTTAACCCTTCTATTATGGTGTTGTTTTTCAGTGTGGTTCCGGCGTAGTCGAGCTTATCTGTGTTGTCACCCTGTTTTGTTATGAAGGCGTTTATCTGTTCTATCGCGCTCTTGTCAAGCTGCAGTCCTGTAAGGAGTTTGTTGACTTCGTCTACGCCTATCTTATCGAGCTTGTCTATTACGCGTATTACATCTATGTAACGCTCTTGCGCGATGCCAAATTCTTTCAGAACAGCGTCTATAAGCTCCCTGTTGTTTATGTGTACGCTGTAGTTTATTCCGAGTTCGTCAAACGCTGTAGCTATTGCGGCTATAACCTCGGAGTCACACACGGATCTCTCACCTCCAACTATATCAACGTCGGCCTGCGTGAACTCCCTGTACCTGTTTTTCTGGGGCTCTTCCTTCCTCCACGCCTTGCCTATATAGTATCGCTTGAAAGGGAGTGGAAGCGACTGATGCATCGCCATATATCTGGCCAAAGAAACGGTGTGGTCATACCTCAGGCCGAGATCCTCATCCTTTATCTCAAATATTTGTTTGGTGCCCTCTCCGATGCCTCCCTTTGCGTCAAGTACCTTGATATGTTCAAAGGTTGGGGTATCTATGGTGAGGAAACCAAACCTCTGGTAAATGTTCTCTATCTTCTTTATAATCTCGTTCCTAAACAGCGCCTCGTTAGGCATCAGGTCTTTGACCCCGCGCGGAAAAGGAATCTCTGGCATTGCAACGCACTTTGAAGATGAAACACAAGTAGTATAAAAGTGGAAGAATTAATATTGTTATCTAAAATGCGAAAGTATAGCGAATCAGAGATTGCTGTCTATCCACTTCTTAAGGTAGGCTTTCGGCACCGCACCTATGTTCACCGCCTTTAGATTACCTTTTTCAATAAGCAGTGTGGTTGGTATGCTCATTATGTTAAACTTGGTGACCGTTGCCTCATTCTCATCAGCGTTCATCTTGAAGAATTTTATTTTACCTTCGTATTCCTTAGAAGTCTCGTCTATTATGGGCGAATACATATTGCACGGTCCGCACCACGGTGCCCATACGTCTATGATTACGGGCTTGTCCGACTTGATTACTTTCGTCTCAAAATCTCCATCGTTTATATCTTCTAGGGTCATATGACTCAGCCTTCAATAAGCAGTATTATTACCTACCAATCAAATATAAATATTAGGTCAAGAAGCAAAGCAAAAAACTACAAGACAGTGCAACATTTATGCGTACAACCTGCACGAAAGTAATAAATATTCCGTAAACTCACCCTTATTGGCAAAAGCCGCATGTGTGGGATACGATGATTCCCAGAAACAGGGAACTGGAAAAGATCGACTTTGACAATCTTCCTGAAGGAGACTATACTCCTCTTACTCGTATTTTTAACTATTCAAAACAAACAAAGCCGGTGGGACCGCTGAGATTAGCCGCAGAAAGCTTCAATCATATCATATTCGTAAAAAACGAAAAGGAGTACCACACGATTTTTGAGGACGATAAGTACGTAGAACACTTTCTAGACGCAGCCCAGAAGAACGGCATAACTATAACAATACGTGACGATCAAAAGCCCGATGATGCAGCGTTTGATTTCAACTCAGACGCATCCATGCTGTTCTTCTCAAGGATAGACAGTCATCAGGCCTACCTGCTGCCAGGCATAGACTATACTATAGTTGGCAGGCCTGAAACTCACGACAACTTGCAGGGTGCGGATATCATTCTTTCATTTGAGGATCCTTCGGATAAAAGGCACAAATTGCTGGCGTTTACTTTGTTTACCTCTCAGAGAGTTCCAAACCTAAAACGTTTCTACGAATACGTCTCTTCGAGAAAAGATATCCCTATACGGGTTACGAAACCAATTGCATCGGTTGTAGAGACCAATGATCTCAATACGCTGTTTAGCCATTTCCATTCCTTGGCCGAGGCGCCAATAATGGAACGAAACGAGGTCTATGTTCTGGATGACGTATCACGATCGGGTTACAACAAGGTTAATTTGAGCTTTCATAAATACTCTCTCGACGCATCATTCATAAACAAAGACGCTTTCGAACAAAATTTCGTGCGTATCCTTAGCAACAGGGGCGGTATAAGACCAGATATGGACATTGCAATAAAGACATTTACAAACGCTTCGGATGCTCCCGAGGCATTTGGAAGAAGACAGGATGATATATACTCATTCTTTAAGGACCGTCTTGATAAAGGCATGCGCCTCTTCAGATCTATAGATGACTTGTATAACAACTCCCTGGACTTCATGATAAATCCAAATTCCAACGTTACGACACCGCACATCATCAAGTTCAGAGTGTACAGTTCAGATGCAGAAATAACCAGGGATAATGCAGAGGTGCTAGGGCGCGAGAGTTTTGACATGAAGTACAACATACGAATTTTGGGCTCGGGAAAGGATCAATACCTGATTAATCCATCAACGACGCCGTGACCGTTTACGCCGTATTTCAACTCGGCAGCACAGTAACGTTCATACGTCTGTTAAATTGTAACCGCATATACATATGTTACGCTAAGTTCATACCGCAATGCTATAGGAATAAGAACCCTCTGCAATACATTTTCAAAGGTGGTGTGGTGACGCGTGGTAAATTTATAGCCTTTGAGGGAATAGATGGGAGTGGAAAATCCACGCAGTCAAAGCTCCTCTACGAGTACATGCTAAGAAAAGGATACAACTGCGTACTTACCACAGAACCTTCAGATACCGCGATAGGGCAGTTTATACGCTCAAATCTTTCAGACCTTAAACTAGACGAATACGCCATCCAACTGTCTTTTACAGCGGACCGTGCAAATCACGTGGAAAAAGTAATACTGCCAGCACTTAAAAACGGTGTTCATGTAATAAGCGATCGGTATAAGTATTCCACCCTGGCTTACGGCGTGCTTACTTCTCTGCCAGAAAACAAGCTTAATGCTCTTTACGCTGCAAATGAACCCTTCCAGAATCCGGATCTTATCCTGCTTTTCGATATGGATCCGCGTAACGCCTTTCTTAATGGTCGCAAAAATCTTGACTCCTTTGAAAAGAAGCATTTTGCAGACAAGGACAGGATGGCAAAGGCGTATCTGGAGTTGTGCGCCGCGGACAAAAACTGCGTGAAAATAGACGGCTATCAGAGCGTAGAAGCTGTACACACCATTGTGGTAAAAGAAGTTCTCAAGATGCTCAGAGATAGTCCCGAATAGATGCATAATCATAATACGCCGGGAGCGGGAATCGAACCCGCGGAGGCCTATTCGGCCAAACAGCTTAGCAGGCTGCCGCCCTTTCGTGCATCGGTGCACGCGCATTCAATGTACCACTAGGCGATCCCGGCATTTTACTTCATTTGTTACACTGTGTGGCAAAAGCAGGAATTGCATCAAAACACAAGACAAAGTTTGTCACGCGTCCGTTCGATTTTGTATCCTAGAAGCGCAGTCCTGTATGCTTAAGGTTGCTCCTTCCGGCCTGGCCTGGTTCACACACAAATCCTGCCCACTAGGGCAAAGTCTCATCACTTCCGCGCGGGCTTTGAAACATGCCTTGACACGCATCCTGCATTGGCCCGCCGTAAAGGGATTTGCGTTCAGGAAACCCTTAGCTTCCCGGCCTATTTGCCACTATATTATATTTCAAATCAATTAAATAGGTTGTTGTTAAGACGTCGTATTGTATACCGTGCGATTAGATAAGATTATAAATCTTGAATACGAGATATATCCAATCAGTTGCAGCACGCGCTTTTTCAGGTGTACCATTGGAAGACAACGAGTATGAAAGGCTTCTTGACCGCGCTCTTTCAAAAGCGTCAGCTCTCGCTGTGCAGAACGTGGACTTCGTAATCCCGAAAGTAGATTCGATAAACGAGGGAACGAAGACGATAGTGAGCAACATAACCGTGATAGCAGACAAGGCGAGGAGGAAAGCGGAGGAGATAGCCAGGTACCTGAGCAAGGAGCTCGGCGTGCCTGTCTCGATAGAGGGGCAGCGAATGATAGTAAACGGCAGATTCAGCTACAAGGATCTCGATGCCAAGATAACAAACTATTTCAACACCTACGTAATATGCAAGGAGTGCCACAAACCCGATTCACACCTGGAGAACGCGGGCAGGGGTATGCTGTACTTTGTATGTGAAGCTTGCGGAGCCAGGTACGCCGTTAAGAATTATTGAGGCATATTTATGAGAGGAGAATCAAGATTTCACGATGCAAGAAGGGGTGCACCAATCGCATATTCCACCAAACGCCCTGGTCCGGGGGAGGTGGTCGGCATAGTGGACAAGGCCGCCGGCGCTACGAACTTCATAGTCAGATGCAGCGACGGCAACGAGAGGACGTGCACGATACCCGGAAGGCTGAGGAGGAGATTCTGGATAAAGGTAAACGACGTCGTACTGGTAAAGCCGTGGGTTGTGCAGTCGAATGAGAGGGGAGATATACTCTGGAGGTACAGCAGGATGGACGCAGATGTGCTGCGCAGGGACGGCTTTATGAACAACCTCTGACCGCATCTTTCGTCAGTAAATCCACCTAATCTGTTGTGTATCCAAATATCTTCGTGTAGTGGAAGATACAACCAGAAAAAAGGAACCAATTTAAATAAATTATCCACAATATAACACGGAGGTACTGATGTCGAATCTTAGCGACCTGCTTGTAGAATCAAAGATTTTTGCGGAGCGGGAAGTCTTGTCACCGCATTTCGTGCCTCACAAGCTACAATTCAGGGACAAGGAAATAAACAACATAGAAAGAAACATAGCACCAGCGCTAAAGGGCGAGAAGGGAAGGAACCTATTTATATACGGTAAGACGGGTACCGGAAAGACCTCGTGCACAAGATACGTGATCGAGGAGGTAAAAAAGATACCCAACACCAAGGCGAAGATATCCTACGTTAACTGCAGGATTTACAACTCGAGGTTCAGGGTGCTAAACAAGATAATAAGCGACCACATACCTACGTACGCAAAGCGCGGCTACGGGGCCGTGGACCTGTACGAAAAGCTGGCGAGCTGGATAGAGGAAGACAACAAGATACTTGTTGCGGTGCTTGACGAGATAGACGTGGTAAAGGACCTCGACGACCTGATATACACACTCACCAGGATAAACAGCGATATAAAGGCTGGAGGAGTGTCGATAATAGGAATATCCAACAAGATATCGTTCAAAGAGGATCTCGACCCAAGGAGCCTTTCGGCGCTGTATGAGAACGAGCTCGTCTTCGCGCCTTACAACGCCAACGAGCTTTACGCTATAATCAAGGACAGGGCCGAGAAGGGGTTCAAGCAGAACACCATAGACGAAGAGGTTCTGAGGTTTGTCGCTGCCTCTTCAGCTAGGGAGGGCGGGGACGCCAGGTTCTCGCTTACCGTACTCTCCAAGGCGGGCGAGATAGCCGAAGAGGATGACTCCAACAAAATAACAATAGAAGAGGTCCAGCGCGCTCTCAAAATAGCTGAAAACGAAGTAGTTTATGATCTTATTTCAACACTGCCGGAGCACCAGAAGCTTCTCCTATACTCGTTGGCGGTGCTCAGCAACAGCGGCGGAACGTACAAGAAGCTGACCGACGGGGTGGACACCTACCTGTTCAGCGGAGAAGTCTACAACAGGTACAAATCCATAGCCGAGGGTATGCACAGGGAGTGCAAGAGCGAGAGGTGGTACAGGAAGTATCTATCAGAACTTCAGATGCAGGGCCTCATAATCTCATACGAATCCGGCAAGGGCATACGCGGCCACACCAAGCTTATAAAACTCCTCTATCCCGCGAAGAAGATAAAGGACGTGCTGGATAAGGACCTTTTTGAGGTTAAATCCGAGCACAGTGAGCCTGATCAGGGTGACGCGGCCTGAGGTGCTTTGTTGGAAATGTACGATATTGTCGCGGCCGGTTGCGGCGTTGATGAAAAAACAATCGCTTTGCTAGGCTACAAAAAGATATTTGTCGGAGGGAAGGATTTTAGGATATCGGATCTGGACGAAGGTGCCGGCAGGAATAATGATTCAGCAATGTTCACCGGCTCAGACGAGAACGGTCTCGCTGCGAGCGCCAAGTACGGCAAGTTCATACTGCCGAAGCGGCTTGGAGTGAGTAGATCCCTGCTCGCCAGGATAAAAGACAACGATGCGGTCCTGTGCCTTCCAATGGAGAGAATAACCTCTACATACGGCCTTGTCAGAAGCAAGAACATCTACTTTATGAGGAAAACATTTTCCGAGGCGAGAAGGTTCGGAACCAAGGTTTCCCTGGCCAGCATGGCGCCCTCGGCTCCATTCATGCTGTCTGCCGGACAGCTTTTGGAACTAGGCAAAATGATAACAGGCAAGGAAGCCTACGCCCTGGAAAGCATAAGCGTCGTAAACAGGTCAATAGCGGGTGTTTGAATGAAGGAGAAGAGACGTTACATATTGGTGAAGTACTCTGGCAGGGTAGCTCCGGAAGCCGCGAAGGACTTCGAGCACGGCCTATACCGCGAGCTGCTGAAGATGCTCGGTGAGCTGCACTACGCCGACGCGAATCCCAAGATTGCAAAGATGCTGGAAGACGGCTACTTTGTGCTAAGGTCAAGCCTATCCGGAGCTGGCGATTGCATACTGGCGTTGTCGATGATAAAGAAGCTCAACGGAGAGGATGTGTTCTTCTACACCACCAAGAGTTCTGGGACGATAAAAGCGCTA
>JAKAXF010000009.1 GCA_021816645.1 Microcaldota archaeon
GCTTGCCGTAGTCTCCGCTTTCCAGAGCGTCTGAAGCTTCTTCAAGCTTTTCCGATACCGCCTCTCCCATGCTGTGATAGAAAAGGTCAAAATTCCCTCTTTCAAAATAATCCAGCGCTTCGTTCTCTATGTAGTCCGCAGTATCTGGATCACCGGACCCTCTTTTAAAATATTCCGGCGGGATTCCGGCTTTGTCACGCGGCATATCGTCTATTTTGTTCACAAGGTCTTCTGCTAATTTGACACCTTCAATGACGAGCCTATCTATACCATCATCCAAAGCCGCCCTTACGCTCTCCAGGGCTATTCCGATCGCGTCCTCTATCACGTTCAACGATTCTCCATAGTCCCCTGCTTTCATGTACGCGTCAGCAGCCATAGAGTACGCCAACGCAGCCGAGCCGTATTCTTCAGCCCTGGCTAAGTCATTGGCCTCTTCTACCATCCTCTCCGGACTCCAACCTGCCTTGGTATTGTGTGTCGCCCTATTCACAGTCATTCCACCATCCTTTCAAATCTTGAGATTTTAGTTTAAATACGTTTTGTGCAACCGCGGGTAAAAAAAGTTCAAAAGTTGCAGCGCCAAAAGCTGCCGCTGCGCTGAATTTACACGTCAGGATCAGTAGAAAAAGGATGTAGTCTCGAGTTTTATGCGGGAAATAGCTTGCATTAGCACACTAGTCTTTATTAAGGTGATCTATCCGCAGGTTCCCCTACGGATGCCTTGTTATGCCTTGACCCTCCTTACGAAACTCTAACTCGAAAGCAGCAAAGCTACTACCTCGTTAGAACCTCATTTGGGTGATCTGGCAGGCGGTGTGTGCAAGGAGCGGGGACATATTCACCGCTCGTTAGTGACAAGCGATTACTAGGGATTCCAGCTTCATGAGGGCGAGTTTCAGCCCTCAATCCGAACCTCGGTTGGTTTTATGGGATTGGCTTTGCCTCTCGGCATTGCATCCAATTGTGCCAACCTATGTATGCCGCGTGTAGCCCAGAAGATTCAGAGCATACTGACGAATCGTAGCCCCCTCCTTCCTCCTCCTTAAACGGAGGCGGTCCTAACAGAGTGCTTGGTTTATCACTAAACCAGTGGCAACTGTTAGCGGAGGTCTCGCTCGTTACCGGGCCGACGAATGGCGCTCGATAGGACAAGGCTATAACCGCCTATAAGCGTAACGAACAGATTGGCGTTTTTAATGTACGCCTTCCCTCCAGACTCCCTGACGCGAAAACCGAGGTTTTCCATGATGAGGATGTTCGCGGGATCGGGCTTCCTTATGAAGAAGCCGAACCTGTCGAAGCCCCCGTTGCAGTCGAAGACGCCGGCTATGAAGCTCAAGGCGTACGCGTTCTTGTACGCGAACACCTTGTCCCTCCTCTCCAGCGTGCTCCTGAACAGCTTTTCTAGCTTCGAATTGTAGAAGAATGCCCTCAGCCTGTCGCCTTCCGGCGTTTTTTCGATCCGGATCTTATCCGGCTCTACTCCCAAGCCTATGGCTATCTTCGTAAACCTCTCTATCAATGCCTCGCTATCTGTCGTCAAAGAAATCGGAGAGCCCATGCTGGAGCTGTATAGTCCCAGCATGTAACATGTATCTGGCGTTAGCCTTAGTTTCCTTGTCATTGCGTCACTCTGTCAGCTTACCGGACTTAACCGAACAGTTCACACCACGAGCTGACGATCGCCATGCACTACCTCTCGGCTTGTCAGGTAAGATCTTTGGTCTGACCTTCATCCTGCCGTCGCTTCTGGTAATATTTCCGACGTTGGATTCAATTAAACCGCAGCATCCACCCCTTGTGTGCTCCCCCGCCAATTGCTTTAAGTTTCAAACTTGCGTCCGTACTCCCCAGGCGGCAGACTTAACGCTTACGCTACGGTACTGCAAACATTCAAGATGTTTGCAACACCAGAGTCTGCATCATTTACTGCTAGGGCTACTCGGGTATTCAGTGGATATTAATATGCTTCAGAAGCCCTTTAATTTTATCCGGGTGTTTAAACTTTATCAATCTGTTGAATTTCTTCAGATCATCCCTGCCATAAATGTAAATTTCATATTCTGGCTTGGCGTGTCTATGCCTTTCATAAATACTAAAGCTTATTTTGGCCTGTTTTAATACCCTCTTCACAAATTCATACACTTCTTTATTAGTTATTGAGAAATATATCTCCGCCTGTCTGCTCCTCACGCTTCCTTCTGCGTCATACAGGCCGCCGACATATTCTCTTTGCAAGGGTATTGATGCATTCTTTACAAATTCGGGAACGAACAATTGACTCCTTATTGCCCCTATAGGCACTTGCATATTGTCCGTAAAGAATCTGTAGATGTTTTTCCTTTTTGTGTGGCTCGAATAAGAGTTTCTTTGTGGTTCATAAAAAACATTTGGCTCTATCCCAAAAGCTTTTACGAACATAGGTCTTAGCACCTTCTTGTGATACGCCTCAGACATATCTGTAATAGTTAACCTACCATTTGTAGTGTTCCCGTCACCGTGAATTATACCTAGTAGGCGCATCTTTATGTGTGCATCTCTACCTATACGCTCTGCATCCTTTGCCATATGTAATTTACACCCGGTTGCTTCTTATGCATATCGAGATCCATATCTGATCCGATTCGTTCTCCTAGCCTTCGTCCCTCACTGTCGGATGTGTTCTGGTCAGGCGCCTTCGCCACTGTTAGTCCTTATAGGATTATAGGATTTAGCCCCTCCCCAATAAGTACTCCTGACCCAACCCACTCCCTAGCCGATGGGTATCCCGCGCACGCATTGACGTTGGGCGCCAATATTTCACGCGAGACGGCATCAGCCAGCTACGGGCGCTTTAAGCCCAATAATCGTGGATACCACTTGTGCTGCCGGTATTACCGTGGCGGCTGCCACCGGTCTTGCCCAGCACTTATTCGCCAAGCTTGCTGTACTTGGCAAAAGGTCAACTAACGTCGACCACTCAGGTTCCCCCCATCACGCTTCCGCGCATTGTGGAGTTTGCGCGCCTGCTGCACGCCGTAGCGCTAGGGCCCTTGTCTCAGTGCCCTTCTCGGGGCTCATGCTCTCACATCCCCTACGGGTTATTGGTATGGTGGGCCGTTACCCCGCCATCTGCCTGATCCGCCGCGGCCTCATCGTAAAGCGGTGGCGCTGCAATTCGCGCTCCTTTCTGTTATTGCTCCTTCCAGATGCAATAGCATATGGAGTATTAACCTCAGTTTCCCAAGGATATCCTCCTCTTTACGGTAGATTAGCCACGTGTTACTGAGCCGTACGCCGCCCTATGAAGCCATAGGGCAAACTTGCATGGCTGTCGAAACCTGATAGCAGTACCCTCCAGCAGCATCGACTGGAATCGTTTTGAACTTAGCAATCAGCTATTTCTCCTTTGCACAACTCGAGACTACATCCAATTCCAAGCGGGAATTTTCACAATACAGTCGCAAAAATGCTACTTCAAAAAAATGAAGAAAGCAATACACTATTAATAGGAAATGTATAAATACCTTGCTGTGAGGAATGAATAAATAACCCCAGATAGGGGGTCGACTTAAAGTTTGCTTGAAAAGGACTAAGAAAACACTTCGACCGTTGTGCAGAGCATCTGGCCAACCAAATCCTAAGAGTGTTTTAATGGCAAAGTTTGTACTGCTATCGGACAATACGCTTCTGTACAATTATAGGGATTTTCCCCTCTTGGACTTCGTGCCGGGGGCTCCTGGAAACTCTATCCCCGGGCCTATATACAAATTCCTGAAGGGAAAGATTGCGAAACCCGTAGACGGGGGCAGGCTGAGGTACGCGCCGTACGGGTTAAGGAAGGTCGAAGCGTCTCTTCTTACAAAATATCGCAAAGAAGACGTAGTGGTAGCGCATCCAGACTACATCTCTTCAGCCATAAAGGACGATACCGAGGTAGTAGCTATACACACGATGGACCCTCTCGGCCTAGGGCCTACTACGATGTCCTATTACGTACTGTTCAAATCGAGAGATCTCAACGCTTACGTGAAGCAGGAATGGGAAGCTCTAATCGCGAAAGTAAACGCGGCAAGAAAGGGCAAGAAGGCGAAGCTTCTCATAGGCGGCCCTGGAGTATGGGAGTATACGATACTCAGGGATTACGTCGAGAAGCACAACATAGACTACCTGTTCCAGGGTGAGATGGACGACTACGCGCCCGAACTTTTTGAACAGATATCGGCAGGAAAGCTCGACGAAAACCTCTTCAGGAGCGGATACATCTCGTACGACGAGAGCTTCGTGAGGTTCGCAAAGGAGGACCAGAAGTTTATAATGCGCGGCAAGGGCATACCAACGTTTCCGAAGCTGGAATCGATACCAGACATAGTAGCTCCAGCTACGAAGAGCATATCAGAGGCGATGAGGGGCTGCGGAATAGGATGCGATTTCTGCGAGGTAACGCTTCGCGAACTCAGATACTACTCACCAGAAAAGGTGGCGCGTGAAGTCAGGGTAAACGTCGAGCAGGGGGGCTTCGATAACGCGTGGCTGCATTCGGACGAAATCTTCGCTTACAAGCACCAGAAGAACTACGTTCCCAACGAGGAGGCGCTCACCGAGCTGTTCTCTACGATAACCGCCATAAAAGGCGTAAGGAGAACGAACCCAACACACGGAAGGATATCAATACCTTCTGCATATCCCGAGCTTATTGCAAAGTTGTCGGGTATAATGCACGCGTCGAAGGACAACTGGATAGGCGTGCAGGTCGGGCTCGAAACCGGCAGCGACGAACTCGCGAAGAGGCACATGCCCGCGAAGACACTCCCGCTCAAGATAGGAGTCGACGGTACCTGGCAGGAAATAGTGTGGAACGGGGTAAAGAATTTCAACATCAATTACTGGAGGCCGGCGTTCACGGTGCAGGTGGGCCAGTCATCGGAGACAGACGATGACAACTGGGACACGGTAGCCCTGATAAACAGGCTTAGCAACTCGCGTGTAGACCACATGCCGTTCGAGTTTACCGTTACTCCGCTGTACAACATGCCTCTGGGCAGGATAAAGTCGAAGGACTTCTCCAACCAGGAACTCACGCAGTCGATGCTTGCGGTGTACTACGCTTCTTACAGGCACCTCGCGAAGATGGCGGCGAGGGACGCGTACCGCGTAATGAGGTCCAGGAACGCGGCGTTGAAATATACCGTTGGGTCAACGGTACGCTTCGGAGGCTACGTCATGATGAAATTCGTAGAAGGAATCGCGAAGAAGCACGGGGTCGACATAAACAAGGCGAAAAGCTACGGAGTGGGGCGCAACAGGGACATAGGGGCGTGGAGCGTAGCAGTAAGTGCATGAACAGTGCGCGTACATGCGTCTTGCTGCGTTCGGCCAACCAAATCTAATTTTAAAGCTTTAAGGCAGGCTCACTAAAAGCATTACCGTTTTCCACTGTGTTTTTCCTGCTCCTTCTTTCCGGAACGCTTTAGCCTTTTTATCGCTACGTAGGCGACTATCAGTACGACTACTACCACGGCCGCGTAGTAGTAGGCACCGCTTCCGCCCTTGCTGTTCTCTACCTGTACGTAGTAGTTGTTCGAATATGAGTACTGCTGCTGCGCCGCTCCATTTGGCTGCTGCCACTGCTCGTAGACCGTGACCGGATAGTTGCCCGCCGTGCCCTTCGCGTCCACGCTTATGTAAAATGTTGCGTTTTCGCTAGCTCCCGGGGCTATGCTGCCTATGTAGGCGTTTGGTATAACTGCGCTTATCGGGTAGATTGTTTGAAGGCTCAGCATCGCAGACTGCGCTACTTCGTTTCCTGTATTCCTGATAGTGAATGTCACCGGTACGTCTGTCGATCCGGGCTTGACAGCTCCGCTAACCGAAGCAATGCTGAATATGGCGCTCGCCTGCATATTTATCGGTATATACTGCGTCTCAGAGTAGTTGCCAGACGAGTCAGCGTTCTGGTACCTCAGGAGCACAGGCAGCACGTAGCTGCTTGACGTCGCGTTCCTGCCCGCGCTTATGAATACGGACTTGCTCACTCCCTGGCCCGCGCCTATGTTTCCTACGCTGAACTCAGAAGTGGAGCTCCCAACGCTTATCCCGTTGGAGCTGAGGAACTGGACGGAAACGTTCTTCGCCTCTCCGCTGCCCGAGTTCTCTATCTCTATGCTGAGCGTTTGGTTGGCTCCGGCGTAGAGCTGTTCGGGCAAAGCACCCACTACGCTCGCTACTAGCTGCGGAGCGCTCACCGCAACGCTTATCGGCACTTTCTCAACGCTGCTGTACTTCTCTCCTGTCTGGGAGGTATAATTCACCATAAAGTAAAGCGTATGCGGACTTTCGCTTATGTTGCTGTACGGGATCAACTGAATCGAAGCCGCGGACTCAGCACCAGCGTATATAGATCCGAGGTTGAAAGAGTACGTTCCCTCTGGCCTGAAACCGCTAGAGTTCAGCATGGTCACAGAAACGTTGCTCGCCTTGTCTGTTCCGGAGTTGACCGCGGATAGCGAAATCGTGAACGCATAGCCGGGCACGATCTGCGACTGCGTCGATGCGCTCACCTGGACGTTCGGGGCTCCGTACACGTACAGGTATATCGGCATCTCAGACTCTGCCGGTAGTGTGGGGTAGCTGCTGCCCGCCTGCGTTTCGTACGAGGCTATCGCGTCGATCGTGTATTCTCCCGCGGGAAGAGACGCCGGGATGTGGAACTTGTAGGTGAATATGTCGTAGCCGCTGCCTCCGTAGAGGCCCGTGCCCACGGAGTTTATCAGAAACGTCTGCGACGGAGATACGTTTATCAGCTGGCTCGCGCTCTCAAGGTAGAGATTTACGTTCTGCAAAGGGTTGGAGAACGAGTTGTAGAGCTGGAACGATACTGTTACGTTGCCTCCCGCAACAACCGGCTGCGGGGAAACGATAAGGTTGGCTATCGACAAAGCGCCGTTTGCCTGCGTCGATACCGCCTGCGAGAACGGCACCCCCGCGAGAAAAACTGGCATCAGCGCAATCAGCGCAGCCAGCATGACCGATCTGTATCCTAACGTTTGCATCAAATTCACCTCAAACATATTTTTTCTACCAAACATGTACTCACTCTATTGTCTTCTTAAACATCCTTACGCAGAGCAGAAGCATCACGACAGCGAATATTAGCAGCACAGAAACGTCAAGCGTCATCGCACCAATTGGATAGTATCCGCTCATCATCACGTATCTCATCCCCTGAACCGCGTACGTGAACGGATCTACGGAGCTGAGCGGCTGCAGCCAGCTTGGCAGCGAAGATACGGGGAAGAACGCTCCTGCCACGAACCAGAGCGGAAGTATTATAGTCTGCGTGGCGATCGCGTATATTTCGAAACGCTTTATCCTTGCGGCGAGAGCCGAAGCCATAGCTCCCATGCCGATAGAGGCGAGGAACGCGAGCGCGAATATCCACGCAACACCTCCCCAGCCCATCGCGACTTCTGCCCCGAAGAGCAGCCCTATGATTATGGTAAGCGTCACCGTGAACATCGACTGTATTGATCCCGCGAATATCTTTCCGAATATTATCGAGAGCCTGTTGATCGGAGCTATCGTGAAAAGTTTGAGCGTACCGGCTATCCTGTCAGTTATTATAGACATTCCGCCTCCGAACATCGCGTTGAAAGCGGCCACCATTATGATCACACCGGCGAGCAGGAAGGTGGTGTAGTTGCCCGTAGCCGCAAAAGACGGCACTGCAGCCACTCCTCCTGCGGACGGATTGCTGGGGCTGTAGGCCGCACCTCCTGAGACGCCTCCGATCCTGGCTCCGAAGCTTTCGGCCTTGCTCTCTATGAAAGGCAGCACCGCGAGGCTTGTGAACTGGCTGTTGGTATAATAAATGTCTACGCTAGGGCTGTTTGTGTGCATGTCCGGGAAAGTGGGCAGTATTACTATTACCATATCTACTCCCCCGGATTTGAACATCGAGAACGCGCTCGCCTGGTCGGTAACCGCCCTTATCGTAAGCTCGTTCTGCGTCTGCAGGCTGCTTATGAACTGCAGGGACTGCTGGTTGTTGGCGTAGTTGACTATCGCTACCGGTATGTTAGACACGCTGT
Organism: Microcaldota archaeon; assembly: GCA_021816645.1. The sequence goes on from JAKAXF010000009.1 coordinate 8,073, forward strand.
TGCCCAGGTTCCCGAATATGAGAAGTAATATGAAAGGGAACATTATTGACCTTGTTACGTTCTGGAATATATTGCTCCTGAAGATCATCAGCTCCCTTTTCAGGATCGTGATCGAATCTGATACAACACTCATCCTATCACTATCTTCTTCCCATCATCCTTGCCCTGGTAGTAGACGACACGTTCTCGCCGACGCTGTCCCTGAGGCTCGATCCCGTGAGCTTGACGAAAACATCGTCCAGTGTGGGCAGGTGCATGCTTATTGCGAAGATGTTGTAGCCGTCCCTGCTCATCTCCTGGACTATGGAGTTGAACGTCTTGAGGCTTCCGCTGCCAAGCACGGTGCTTACTTTCTCGTTGTTGACCACGGCCTTTATCCCGAATTTCGATTCGAGGACCCTCGCTATCTTCGGTGCTCCAGCACTGTCGGATACTATCTCGAGCACGTTTCCCCTGCCGAGCATCGCCTTCAGCTCCGAAGGTGATCCCTCCGCCCTTATCTTGCCGTGGTCTATTATCGCGATTCTGTCGCACAGAGTATCGGCCTCCTCAAGGTACTGCGTGGTCATGATTATTGTCATGCCCTTCTTCCTAAGCTCCCTTATCCTGTCCCACATTTCAAGCCTGTTCTGCACGTCGAGGCCGGTGGTCGGCTCGTCGAGTATGAGTATCTTCGGGGTGTGCATCATAGACCTGACGAGTGACAATCGCCTCTGCATGCCTCCCGAGAACGTTCCCGCTTTCTTGTCAGCGAAGTCCTCGAGCCTCGCCTCCTTCAGCGCTTCGGCCACGCGCGCTCCTATGTCCTTCTTATCCACGTGGTAGAGTTCGCAGAAAAGCGTTAGGTTCTGCACCGCGGTAAGGTCGTTCTCGACCACGGTCTCCTGCGTCATGAAGCCGATTAGGTTCTTTATCTGCTCAAGGTGCTTAACGTTGTCAAGGCCGTCAACCCTTATGCTTCCAGACGTGGGTCTCAGAAGGCCTAGAATAAGGTTTATTATAGTGGTCTTGCCGGCGCCGTTGGGCCCGAGTATGCCAAATATCTCGTTTTCCTTTATGCCGAGGTCGATGTTGTCCACTGCAGTAAAGTCGCCGAACTTTTTGACAAGCCCCTTTATCTCTATTATATCCTTCATGGAAATCGCGCCAAGCTTATCCGAGCATTTTGACTATGCTTTTTGCTGTCTCGCGCACGAGCCGCCTGGTCTCATTGAGGGTGCTGTAGCCCTTCTTTGTCAGTGTGTAGTAAATCTTTACAGGAGCCTTGCTCCTTGAAATCGTTGCCTTTACGTAACCCGCCTGCTCCAGGGCCTTAAGCGTATTGTACACCTCGTTCTTTATCTGCGGGTTTCCGCGTATCATTGGGTGCTTTATGCCCCTGATCTCCTTGATGAGGGCGTAGGGGTAGATTCTCCCGCTCTTTTTTATCCTGCCCATTATTATGAGCTTCATGATTGTGCGCATCATGTCCTTGCCGATGTAGCCCATTGGCCCGTGATCCTCTCCTGTCTTGTGCGCCTCCAATATACTACCAGCTATTCAGTCAAATACCCTGCCGTAATCCGCCAGGTATAGTTTGAAATTAATATAGTTTAGAGTTAAACTATAGGAAAAGTATTTATACCTAACCGAGAAAATGCGTGACACGCGTAAACGATATGCGGGTCTATACGTGCGCCTTCCTCAGCTCATCCTTTAACACGGAATCGTGCTTGATCAGCCACGCCAGCAGCAAAGACGCATGCTCCTTCTCGTCGTCCCTGTTGTAAGCGAGAACCTTCGCCAGGGTTTTGTCCTTGGTTGCGCTTATGCGCTCATCGTACCACATCATAGCCTGCAGCTCTTCGATAAGCGACTGCCTTGCCCTGCTCAGATCCTTCGTCTTGGAATCCAGGTCCCTGTTATCCTCATACATGGTTCCACCCTATGCATATACTATTCATTAAACTATTAACTATCTAGCGGTTTCTATACTCTGCCCCTAGACTCGCCGCTCGATATACCTCTCGCAATCATGTGCGCGAGTCTGAGCGCTTCGAAAGCAGAGGCAACGGTCTCATCACTCTCCTTCATTTTTGCAGTAGACTTCACGTAAAAGCCCGAGCTCTTGTAGCTCGTTAACCCGTCAACGTAATTTAGAATACTCAACCTCCCGGAGATATTCGTGCCCTTCGCCTTCGAGTATTCTCTCAGTGCTTTTTCAAGGGCGTTCCTCCTCGGCCTTTTCCTTGTCAGGAGCAGCACCGTGGCTCCGGATTCTTTTGCGATTCGCGCTGCATCTACAAGGTTGAGTCCCGCGAGCGCCACTCCGTCGAACGCGAGAATCTTGACCTGCTGCCTGAACTTGGATTCCACCAGCATCTTCAGTATCTTGGCCGTGGAATCCGTTCCGTCAACTTCCACGCTTGTCGAGAGTATCCCCTCTGTAGTCATCTCTCTCTGCACAACGCCTACCGCGATCGTTTTACTTCTGCCCTCTACGGGGCCCGACGCGACCGCGAGAATTCTAACTCCCTTTTTGTGCGCGTCAGTGCTCATTTGCTCTTCTTTGATAGTCCATCCTTTATATCAGACAGCTCCTCCTCAGCGCTCTTCAGCGCCTTCTCGAGGGCTTCCTTCGGCTTCTTCTTGTCGGTCTTTATTACGAGCCTCGGCTTGCCGACTTCCGGGTGGTCCTTGTAGGTCCCGGCGAAGCTGACGTCCTTGTCCCTGTTAAGCACGCTCGCTATCAGGTCAGGAATAGTAAAGTCCTCGCTGCCGAACTCTATGACCATCTCCTTTTTTTCATCCTTTATAATATTCATTTCCATTGTATCACTGGGGCTGCGTTATCGCTTTTGCAAGCAAGCTTTTTATCTCGTTTGGTTTTCCGTACAGCGCGCTTACCCTTGCGTGCTCCCTGTGCTTGCACTTTGTGCAGACAAGCACGCGCTCTGTGTCGTCGTACCTCATGTCGCCTCCGCACTCGCTGCACCTCGCGTAGACCACTCCGGTTTCTGGGCCGTAAAGGCCGAGCGTGTATATATCGTCTCCGACCTCGTCGACCTTGGCCAGTATGACGTCGCCCTCCTTGCAAATCTTCCCTGCGGGCCCGTGAGGGCCACTCCTGTCGCGAGGCCCCGAATGGCTGCTGGTTATTATCTTACCGTCGCTCAGCGCGGCGTACAGCTTGTTGCCGGCCTTAACATCGTCTATCTTGACGAACAGGACCTTGCCTACCTCGCTCACTACTTCGCCGAGCACTAGCATGCCGCGCCCTATCTTGTCAACCTCGGCTTTGCTGTTTGATACCAGGACTCTTCCGTCCTTGGTCTCAACGTTGCCGCACATCGCCGAGTATACGTTCCCGTTCTCCGTGAAAACGCTGCGCGTGGGTAGAAACTCCTCCTCGGTGCAGAGCACCTCTCCGGGAGTTACGAACTTGCCCTTTTTAGGCTCCATCATATCATGCGCATTGCAGCCGAGCCGGTGACGAAGACGCTTCAGCCAAATAGGCTGGCGAGTCCCTCAGCAGCGGCCTCTTCCTTCTTTTCGTCGTGCTTCTCCTCTTTCTTCTGCTCCTTCTTCTCTCCCTCAGCGTGCTGCTGTGCGGCCGCCGGAGCTGCAGCTGTCTGTGCTGCGTTCTTTATTACTTCCTTTATGTCGACGTCCTTCAGCGACGCTACAAGCGCTTTCGCCCTCGCCTCGTCTGGGGAGAATCCAGCTGCTTTCACTACCTCCATGAGGCCCTTCTCGTCTATCGGCTTTCCTGCTTCACTGAGCAGCAAAGCGGCGTATACATATTCCATTTCTTTTCACCTTTCTATCAGCATGATCCTTTCTATTTATTGTTTATTGCTCAGCTTCTCGAGGGCGCCGGCTTCTCCGGCCGCCTTTGCAAGAAGCTTTTCTGCTATTCCTGTATCGTAAACGTTCGCCCCGGTTCCAAGGGCTATTGCGTTCCTGTAAGCCCTGGTTATGAGCTCTACTACCGTGTACGGCGTTACTATGCCGAGAGACAGAGCCAGCGTACGGGCGCGCGCAAAAGCGGTCCCGAGTTCCGACATCGTGCTCTCCCTGCTTATCCTTAGAACGTCCAGCCTGAAAAGCAGTCCGTCGCGCATCAGGACCTTGGGCTCGATCTTGGCGGTGAACGGCGTTATGCCGAGGGTATGCAGAGCGCTGGCCACCGCCGTGCTTATGACCGTGCCCTTTGCCGCAACTACCTTATCCTTTGATATCACCACCTTACCCTTGTCAATCTTGACATCTATTCCTGCCTTCTTCAGCTCTGTAACCGCCTGCCCGGGCTGCAGCGATGTCTCGCCGCTCTTCACCTCTATGTCCTCTGGTGCAACCTGCCTGGGCTTCGCCGAAAGCTTGAGAATGTTTCCCTTGAATACGCTATATAGCTCAAATGGGTCCTTGTTAGAAAGGAGTATCACGCTCGTGTCCGAGAGTTCGTCCGCGAGGGCCTTCGTCCTCTCGTCGCTCTCCAGCGCCATCTTGATGAGCTTCTTTCTTCCTATTATAAACTTTCCGTCTGCGCCCAGACCGTTCCTCACCTTTTGTAACAGCCTGTCAGGCACGGCGCTCAGCGTGACTACTCCAACTGTCTTGTAGTTCTTGATCTCCTTTGAAGCGTTTTCCACGAACTTTATCTTGTCGTTTTTGGTAATCATGAGATCAGCCTATTATTTTAACTGGTTTGCTCATGGTGAGCTTTACGTAAGCGGACCTTATGTGTGCGTTGCCCGGCTTCTTCGCCAGAGCCGCCATGACCGCGTCAATGTTCTCGGCTATCTTCTGCGTCTCCATGCTCTCCTTCCCCACAACGCAGTGCACCGTAGGAAGGTACTTGCCCTTGCTCCTCAATTGCACGGAGTCTATCGCCCTCTTGATCGCGCCCGATATGTCGCTTCCGAGAAGCGGCTTCGGCATCTTGTTCCTGGGACCGAGGATCTGTCCGAGGCTCTTCGCTATTGCAGGCATCAGGCTAGGCTGCGCTACGAGCTCGCTCTTCAGCATGTCCCTGAGCATCGCCTTGTCGTTGGAAGCCGATGGAAGCTGCGCGCTCCCTATGACTCTGGCTCCGAGCTTGCCCGCGTTGTCGACTATGCTCCTGTCGTCAGCGAATACTATGACGCTGCTCTCCTTGCCCTTTCCGTTCGGTAGCGAGACTTCAACGTTGAGCCTGTCGTCCTGCTTCGAGAAGTCGATCCCCTTGAAGTTGACCGAAAGCTCAACGCTCTGCGCAAACTTGCGTTTGCCCCTGTTTTCCTGTATGAACTTGTCTAGAATCTCAAGCTTTTCCTTTTCCACGATAATCCCTCCTGCAATGCATGCAGTGCGTGCGGGAAAAACAGCATACGGTTATATGCCTCCCTCTACCTTACGTAACTTACTTTGACGGCTCAAACTTTATAAATGTATCGTCACTCTCTAAGGTGCGCGGTTATCAGCCTCCTCTTCTTGCCTCCGTTGTTGCAGTCCCTGTCGGACGCGATGATCTCCGGGCTGTCCTTGCTGCCTCTCAGTGTATAGACCTTGGTGTCCGCGTATTTGCCTGGCGCGGTGTCGTGGTCGCCGTAAACTATGTCCATGACCTTTGTCTGCGGTATACCCCTCTGCATCACCCAGTGCACAAAGTGTCTGGTAACCTCGACGTCAATCCTGCTGATGTCCTCGTGCGTTTCTGATAAGCTCTCGCCCTTCCTACGGGTCGTACCTACCATTAGCTCATCGCCAAAACCCTACTCCACACGTGCATTTGCGTGTAAAATATTAAATACCTTTTTG
>JAKAXF010000093.1 GCA_021816645.1 Microcaldota archaeon
TCACTAAATAGCAGGTGTTGAGATGAAAAAGAAGGTGGTTTACGCTGGGCTTTTGTTCCTGCTCTTCGCGTTCGTAGTTATATTGGCGTCTGGGGGGCTTGTAAAGGCAAGCCTTGGTGATGTAACATCGTTGAACAACGTCACCATAGGCAGCAACGGCTTCTATTACAGCACGCTCAATCTGACAAACTCGTCAAGATTCTTCATGGTAGTGAGATCAAACGCGAGCCTGAACACGTATGTATTCGATTCAAACGCATTTCAGTCCTGGTACTCTTACATGAGCAACACGAGCAACAAGAACCCCGATGGATTTTCTGAGGCCGTGTCACTTGAGGGAAAAGGCGCGGTCGCAATATTCAAGAACGCAAAGCTTATGTCGCTTCCGGAACTATCGAATTCTAGCGCACCTTTCTATGCGTCAAATGCCACGCTTGGACCGGGCGTCTATTCGGTAGTGGTAGACAACAGCAACGGCAGCGCATCATCGCTGCAAAAGGTCTATACCGAGGTGATGCTGCCCGCAGCTTCTTTCATCACCGCAAAATCGCTCACCGCATACAAGGGCTCGTTCGTAGGCGTAGAGATAGCCGGCCTGGCTGTAATAGTGCTGTTCATACTTGCTCTGCTATTCATAGTTTATGGCCTTTTATCAAAGCAGAAGCCAAAAATAGGTTTTGAATCCGGAGCACAGACTGGTGATGTGAGCAGCGAGGAAGTTGATGCGCTCTACGGCAGCTCCAAGAACGGGAAGTCTGGTAAGAAATAAAAAGGCGTAGTTTAAATTGTATTAGATTGTATGAATATTGTCCGTATTGGGTATTGGTGCATCCATGGATAACGTCAGGGAGATGATTGCTGGAGAGATAGCGCTTTCTGATAGCCCGGGCAGCGTTATGAGGAAATGGAGGTCGCTATTCGGAATAACGCAGGCAGAACTGTCAAAATATATAAAAATATCTACATCGACCATAAGCGACTATGAGAGCAACAGGAGGCTTAGCCCAGGCGTAGGGGTCATAAGGCGTTTCGTTGACGCCCTGTTCACCATAGACGAGCAGAAGGGCGGCAACATAACAAAGAGCCTGGAGAAGTTCTCGCAGACCGAGAAAAGCGAGACTCCGTTCTACACCATAACAGACTTCTCTTCGCCCATAAGCGGTACAGATTTTAGCAGGATAATAGAGGGGAAGATAGTTGTAAACCAGGGCTATCTCGACTCCATGCAGATATTTGGGTATACAGAGATAGACAGCTTGAGAGTTATACTTGAACTTCAGCCCGCGGATTATCCAAAGCTTTTCGGGACTACCACAGACAGGGCTTTCGTATTCAAGTCTGTTAGCACAGGGAGATCGCCAATGGTAGTGATAAGGGTTGCGCCGATAAAGCCGAAGTTGGTTGTTCTTCACAACATAAACAACGTGGACAAGCTCGCAATAAGACTGGCACAGGTTGAGAAGATACCGATAATAACTACGAAACTTGACATGAAGGAGCTTGAGGAAAGGCTGAGTAAGGTATGAATGTAGATACGCTTAGCCCCACACATCTGCTTTTATCATCTCTTTTGGTATTCCGAGCGAGGTGCAGACTTCCTGCATGGCTTTTGTGAAGGCGAGCGGTCCGCAAACGTAAACTTTTCTTTCCATGTAGTCTGGTGCGTATTTCTTTATCATATCCTGGCCTATGTGCCCTTTTTCTCCGGTCCAGCCATCGCCATCCTGCGGCCTGGTCACCGTTACTACGGTCTTCAGGTTTATTTCGCTGCTCAGCTCCTCGAGCTCCGACTTCCTTATTATCTCGTTGGGAAAGCGCACGCTGTATAGGAGTAGTATGTCGTTATCTGACTTGAGGTCCTTGACGTATCTGATCATAGACATCATCGGAGCAAGGCCAGTCCCTCCGGCTATGAACAGCACCTTTTTGTCCTGATCGGGTACGAACCTGAACTGGCCGTATGGGCCGCTCATGTAGTATACGTCCTTGGGCTTAGCGCCGTCGAGGTGAGAGGTGAACCTGCCGTGTATCATGTGTACAAAAAACTCCAGCGTATCGTATCCGGGCGCCGAAGCTATTGAAAAGGCCCGAGCCAGCTTCTCGTTCGTAGCGGGGTTCGAGTACGTTATCATAACGAACATGCCCGGATCAAAATTCAGCTTTGTACCGTCCTGCGCCTTGAACCTTATTACGTCCACGTCCGGGGTTTCGTGTATTATCTCGGATATCTCGTACGGCTTCTGCATTATCGCTGGTGGCTGTGCTGGCATAAAATCATCTTACATCTGATAAATATCAAATATTTTGAATAGAAGCATTTTTAATTCATGATTTTTCATTTACGAATTCATCGATCAGGGAATAAAACTCTTTCGCGTGGGTGTAGTGCGGTGTGTGGCCAGCGCCTTCTATCACCTTAAACGAGCTTTCTTTTATACCGTTCGACAGGTAGGCGGCGTATTTTATATCTACGGTTTTGTCGTTACGCCCCCACACTATCAGGGTTCTTGTCTTTATCCTTGATAGTACTTCAGCGCCAAGCTGGTATTTTACCGTAAGGTCCGAGTCAAGTATGCTATTCATGACGTAGTCCTTGTTGTTGTTCATGGAAAGAAGCTGCTTCAGCATTCCGTCCCGGTACTCCTCGACCATACCGCTCTCTAGTATGTCATCGAATTCCTCCTTTATCCCCGCCGAATCTTCGAGGACCATCCCGGCCAGATCGTCGTATACGGAAGCGTAGTACGCAGATATCCACGCGCCGTACGAGTGCCCCACCAGATAGTAATTTTCTATGCCGTTTCCGGTAACGAATTCGCGCAAAGCCGTAGCCTGATTCTTTATCGTGTAGTCAATTCTCGGGGCGTCTGATTCGCCGTGGCCCAGCTCGTCGAGGAGGTATACGCCATACTCGCCAGAGGTTATCTCCATAAGCTTCTTCCACACCATGTGGCTGGTGCCGACTCCGTGGAGGAAGACAAGAGTTGGTGCCGAACCGTTTCCTCTGTGGTGCAGATAGAATAGCGTCCCGAGGGAGGTGTCAAACCTGCCGTTTTCGAAGTCAGAGGTGTAGTTCATAAGATTACTTCTTCTGCTGTGAACCTCCGTAAAAGAAGTGTATCGGTGCGCCGAGCGCAGCCTCCGCGGCCTCCTGGACCGCCTCGCTGTAGGTCGGATGCGGGTGTATTGTAAACGCGATATCCTCAATCGTGGCCCCCATCTCTATCGCAAGCGCTGCTTCGGAGATCATCGCGTTTGCCTGGTCCGATACAATCTCTACGCCCTTCACCACTCCGTCCGAGTCCGACGCGATCTTCACGAAA
>JAKAXF010000094.1 GCA_021816645.1 Microcaldota archaeon
TCTGTGCTGCAAGTTCGAAAAGACTTTTTATCGTATGATACTCGTTATCGGTAACATTGTAGGTCTCGTTTACGCTCTTCGCATTCTCTGCCGCTTCAACAATGGCGTCTGCGGCGTCCTGCACGTGGATCAGAGAAAGGTGGTTCATGCCGTTTCCTATGTACCTGAGCTTGCCCTCCTTGAGGAGCTGAAAAACCTTGAAGAAAGAGTTCTCATAACCGGGACCGTATAGCGTGCTGTACCTGAGTATAGTATACTTCAGCTCGGGATTTGAATCGGCGTAAGCCTTCACGACCTCTTCCTGCATCAGCTTGCTCTTCGAATAGTTGCTCTCCGGATGCGTGTTTGATTCTTCTGTAAGCACCTCTCCCGGCCTCCTGTAACCGTATACAGTCACGCTACCTACGCACATAAAGCGTACGGGTTTGCCCTTGTTCGCGTTCAGCGCCGCGTTTATTACGTTCTCGGTCCCGACCACGTTTATGTCTATGAACTCGTCGTAGGTGTGCTTGTAGTTGTAGACCGCGCTGGCGACATGGAACACGTTGTCTACACCCTCGCAGGCCTTCTGCAGTTCACTCGCGTCACGCTCGTTCTTAAGTGTTATGTCTGCGATATATGGCTTGACTCCAGGAGGGAGCTGTTTCCATCCCGGATCTACCGAAGGTTCACCCCTTATAATACCCCTGACTTCATGACCACTATCAACCAGCCTTTTTACAATCAGCGCTCCGAGTTTGCTGGTCGCTCCGGTAACCAGATCTACGGGCCTATCAATCTCCTTCGCCATCCCTATCTACCGTCCTCTTCGCCTCCCCGTCAAGAATCGCTACAGCGATATCCCTGATATGGCCTTCTGTGAGCCGCTTTATAGCGAAAGGCACCCAATCTTTCCCGTATGGAATATATATGCTAACATTTATATTATCTTTTATGAGCTTTCTTACTCTCTTCGGGCTTATGCCGTAGAGGGTCTCAAACACTACGCTCTTTTTGCTAGCATTCCCGCTTTTTATCACCTTGTAGACGCTTCTTTCGTCGGATGAGGATATTACTGTGTTGCGCCCCTTGAATAGCTTGAGGACGTCCTCAAGGAGAGGCTCCCGCACGCGATCGCGTTTCTTGCCTTTCTTCATGTTGCCGTTCTTATGCGATTTGTTTTCTATCGCGTCCGCGTAATCCGATATCTTTATCTTTACACCGGAGCGCCTGCACCTGTCGCACACTGACCTGTCGTAGATCTCAGACTTTGGAATTTCTATCCCAAGTCGTTTGGATCCGCACGCCTCAAACGCGTCAAGTATGTCGTGGGCCGAACGCGCACTCTCACTTTCCACCCACACGTCTATCTGGGCCTCGTTCGCCTTTTCCGCCATTTCCTCGAGGCTCTTGGCGAAGGTTCCATTGCCTAGGTAGTAGCCGAACTGCGACGGTCTTAGGGACACGTCCGCCTTCGCGTGCAGCCTGGAAATCTGCCTAATCAACTGCATGTACGCGTTCACGTTGTACCTTACCTGCGCCGAATCGCGTGGATTCTCGTTAAGGAAGGTTATTGAAGTGTGTACCTTCCCGGCGTTCAGCTTTAGCGCCGCCCTTATCGCCGAATCAGCGGTGCTTCCTGCTATGTGCTTCTTTACAAGCCTGAATATCAGGCCCTTCAAGAAGCCTTTTTCAGTCGCCAAGTAATCATGCCGTTGTACTGTAGACGTTCACACTTTTATCTCTCCGGAATTTATCTTCTTTATGATCTCCTTCGGGTTCTCGCCCTCGCAGGTCACGCCCATGCTCTTGCACGTTCCGAGCACCTGCTTTATTCTGTCGCTGAGGCTCCCGCCGTACATGCTGGCCTCCTTTGAAGAGACGATCTTCTTTATCTGCTCCAGGGTTATGTTTCCCACGGTCTCGTCCTTGGTCTTGGCCCCGGCCTGTATGCCCAGCTCCTTTAGTATCAACGCGCTGGTTGTCGGTGATCCTACCTCTACCCTGTACTGCTTTGTCGCAGAATCAACGAAAACCTTCACCGGAACTTTTATTCCGGAGAACGCCTCGGTCTTCTTGTTTATCTCAGCGACTATCGCGCTTATGTTGACCCCAAGGGGTCCGAGCGCCGGACCAAACGGCGGTCCAGTTGTCGCCTTCCCTCCTTCTACCAAACCTGATATTTGTACTTCAGCCATTTTATCAACTTGTCGTTTCCTTGTGCGCCTTCTCCACAACGCGGGCCGTGTTCAGCTTCGTCGTTATAGGTATTGGCACAACAACGTCCATTAGTTCAACTGTTACATCGCCCTTCAGATCGTCTATCTTTATGACTTTCGCCTTGTAGCCCTTGAACGGCCCGGCGGTGAACTCCACTATGTCGTCCTTTGAAACTTCCGGAGCCATGCTCTTGACCGTTATTAGCTTGTTGACCTCGTCTTCGCTAAGCGGCTTTGGGAGTATGCCGTGTATGTTCTTTTCCTTTGTCACGAAGCTTCTAGCGGCGACTTCGTCCTCGGCCTCGAGTATCAGGTAACCGCGCATGCCCTCTACCACTATCACTGAATAGATCGTGTCGGCAAACCTGGTTGCCTTGTTCTGGAGTATGTTCGCGATCACGCGCTCCTGACCAGAAGTGACTTTTACCACAAAATACAATAGAGCACCTTTTTTCGTTACGGATATTTTATTAAGCTTAATACAAATATAATGCTTGTGATTCGTTGCCATCTGCTGTATCAGCGTTCGTCGAAGTGCATACACGTGATGCGGAGAAGATGAAAAAGTCGCTCCTGCGCAACAACCTGATGGACAAGCGGAGGAACGTCGAACATAGCAAAAGCTATGTTTTGTTTCCTGTTGTAGATATTGCAAGTGAAAGAATTAAAAAACTTATCAAATCTGGAGGAGGCAGGATTGTGATGAAAAGGGGCAAAAATGCAGTTAAGGTTTTGAGCTATTTGGATCTGCTCAAGGGTAAGCTGAGTGATTATGAGCTCAAGAAGCTTACGAGCGGATACGACATGCTTGGGAACATAGCGCTCATTGAACTGCCAAAAGAGCTTGAGGGAAGGAAGAAGGTGATCGCAGAAGCCATAATATCGGCTAACGGAAGTGTGAAGACGGTACTAGAGAAGGTTGGGCCCGTATCCGGAGTATACAGGATCAGGAAGGTAAAGTACGTGGCGGGGAAGAGAACGTACATCGCAAATTACCGCGAGAACGGATGCACGTTCGTGTTCGATGTAAGGAAGGTATTCTTCTCCAACAGGCTCTCGTACGAACGGTCGAGGATATCTTCGCTCGTAAAGGACGGAGAGAGGATCGTGGTCATGTTTG
>JAKAXF010000095.1 GCA_021816645.1 Microcaldota archaeon
ATCTAATGTTATAATAGTGGATGGCGACCCCGGAGTAGGGAAAAGCTCGTTTGTGTATGCCGCTGCCACCACGCTTGCGCACATGTTTAACTCGGATATGAATCTTAGGATGTACCGCGGTCTTATCTTCAAGGAATCAAGGGAATACTGCCAGAACCTAATCAAGGAAGTCCCGCAGTATTACCAGCTCTGGTTTGACGAAGCCGGCAACCAGTTCTCAAAGCGGAGCTTCTGGGTGACGGAGCAGAGCGACCTTATCAACGATGTTGCGCTGAGCCGGTTCAGGGGCTTTACCCTGTGGCTGCTCTGGGGCGACCGCAACCTTCTTGACAGTGACCTAAAAAATTACAGGGCTACGCTCTCGGTGACGATCAAGGAGCGGGGCGAGGCGATAGTCAGGCAGTTCAACGAAAACCCCCACTCAACCGGCACCCAGGCCGCAAACCCAAAGCAGAAGAACAAGGTGATAACCACGCCCCACGAGGCGCAGAAGCTCCTTGAGCAGGATTTCCTCACCCGGCTGATAGTCCCATATTTCGATCCGGTGGAGAACACCCAGGACGAAAACTGGAAGGCTTACCTTGACCGAAAGGATATGTCGCAGAAGACCAAGCACTCGCTCTTCACCAGAAAAGCCGAGAAGATGGAGGACTTTATCCGCGACTTTCTGATTTCAATAGACAAGAATTACCTTGCGGTGGGGAACAAAATCAACACCGACATGACCAAAAGGTATAGCAGAAGCACGGGCAAGGAGGTGACGGTCAGGAAGGTGGCGGGGTTCGTGGCTGCGGGGATAGGGACGGGGCTGAACAGGATTTTCATAAATGACGACTATACCGATGTGCAGGCAGGCTACATCACGCTCACCGATTCCATAATAGGGTTCATCGAACGCCTGAAGGCGGAGCAGGATGGGATAAAGAAGCAGAAAGAGGAAAGGGATAGGTATGGGGGTTGAGCTTGCGGTGTCGCTTTTGGTGTCGGCGATTGGGTGGACGGTGATGTTCGGGACTGGGACGGAGATGGGAGCGGTGAAGGATAAGCCTGCGCAGGGTTTGCCTAACCCGAATGGGAAGACAGCATACATGCGGGACTTCTCCGTGCTCTATGCGATGCTGCTCGTGCTGGTTGCACTGTTCTATATGGTGTTTTGACATGGATATGATTGCCTTCGCTCTGCTGCCTCTGGTCTTTGCGGTGTTTAACGCCTACTCGCGTGTGGAATGGGAAAAGCTATTGTTCAAGCATCTGTTTCTGCTGAGCTTCCTGCTCCTTGCGGGCGAGCTCTGGCTTGCCTATTCGGGTTCGGTGCTGCTTGCGGTTATGCTCTCGGCTCTGTTCGTGTGGATACTGGTGTTTGTGGTGGATTTGGTGATGCTTATGCCGAAGGTTCTAGGAGTGTTTTTTAAGAGGATGAGAAAATGAAAAACGCACTGGCTCTGCTTTTGGCTGCGGTTCTGGCTGTCGGTGCCGGATATAGCCAGTTCCCCCTCACCATCGCCACCAATACGCTCTACCGGAACACCAACACCTCCGCCCTTCAGATATACTCGATAACGCATTCGGCTTCGCTTTCGGGGTATCTTGGGGCTGCCTCCGCGAATATGATGCAAGTGATAGGCGAAACCGGAGGCAGTGTCACAATATCCTCAGTAGTTTACTCCATCGCCGGCTACAACATGAGCGCAACCATGACAGTTGAGCCGGACGAATACTACAAGTTCAACTTCACCGATGCCACTTTCTATGGGCAGTGGCTGCCCTTGGGGAACACCACCGCCCCTGCCAACACCACCACCAGTGCTCCGCTTGGGGTGTGGACTACGGGTTTCTTCGTGGGCTTCCTGCTGGTGTGGGTTTTCATGTTTGCCTTTGCGGTGGTGATGGTGCTGCCGAGGGTGGTCAGGATAGTGTCGGATAGGGTGAGGAAATGAATTTTGGATTGCTTGATATTCTGAAAGGGGAAAGGCTTCTGCCGCTGGAAGCGCACGAAGCTGCTGCGCTGCTTGAAGCCGCGAAGAGGAAGCACACAGTCGATTATATCATCTTCTACGTAGAACTGCACACTGGAATAAGTATGTCTGAATTGCTTAGCCTTCGGGTGACGGATCTGGACTGGGGCGGGAATGTGATATATGTAAAGGGAAGGAAAGTGAGCATGGATCCCGAAGTGAGGAAAATTCTCTGGGCGTGGGTTGGGACCGCCCATGAGGGTTATATATTCCCGCTGAAGGAGCGGACGCTGATGAACAGGATAAAGCAGTATCAGAATGTCTGCAGCTTCTCGTGGAGGGTGCTCAGGCGCACTTATGTGTCCGATGCGCTCCGCGCTGGAATCGCGCCTCTGGCTGTTGCCGAAAGCGCAGGAATAAGCGTGGGGGTGATGGTGAAGGAAATGGATGGGATTATCCCAAGGAAGATGATTGAAAATGAGATTCACTAAAAGGACTTTTTGGGTGGCGCTGGGGCTTGCCTGCGTGGTGCTTGGGTATTATGCGTTTGTGACGGTGAAGACGCTTGGGTTTGGGGATGCCCCTGCCCCCGGTTTCTGCCCTGCGGGCGTATGGAAGAATATAACAGTCAGCGCACAGCTTTTCTCGTGGGATTACCTGAACCCCACCGCAAACCTCTCGCAGATGGGCATACACGCGGCGAAGCTCTGCGAAAGCTATATGAGCAAGGCTTACCCACAGGGCCGGATCAACCTCACACTTAAGCCGAACCAGACGGTTGTGATTAAGTAGGGGATTGGGTGAAAGTGGTACTCTATGCGAGGGTGAGCATGGAGGAAACAAACGACAAGGATAGGCGCTATCAGGAACCTGAGAACCAGCTGGAGCCGCTTAGGGAATGGGCGAAGGCTCAGGGGTGGGATATAAGTGGCGAGTATGTGGATAGGGGTAGCGGGGCTGATCCCAGCCGCAGGGAGTTCAGAAGGCTCACTTCAGACGCGATGCAGAGAAAGTTCAACTGCATACTCGTTTGGAAGCTCGACAGATTCAGCAGGGAAACCATGAGCGTGACTGTCGGAAGGATACAGCGGCTCAGGGAGCGCGGCATTGCAATCAAGAGCCTGACTGAAAGCTGGCTGGACACAAGCGCGGACAATCCCATAAGCGAAGTTATACTCGCGGTTATGTCATGGGCGGCGGCGGAGGAGCGGAGGAAGATCAGCGAAAGGACCAAGGCAGGGATAAGAAGGCTCAGGGCGATAGGGCAGTGGAAAGGTGGGCGCCCAAAAGGGAAAAGGGAGGGTATGGATAGGGCTGTCGCAGCACAGGGCGGTTAAAAAACGTCCGTTAGATCGGAA
>JAKAXF010000096.1 GCA_021816645.1 Microcaldota archaeon
ATCCATCTTGTGGTGCATGAAGTCGATGCGTTAAATAATGTGTTCACGCGATCTTGGAAAGATGTTGAACACATGGCGGAAGTGGTGAAGCAGCATGTGGAAACCAATCCTCAAACGGGGCTTTCCCGTTTCATTCACCACTTTCGCCCGCACACGTGGCATCACGCGCATGAGCATCAGGAACCGAAGAAGAGTACGGAGCAGGCCTAGTCAAGGAGGTGAAGTATGGACCCGGAAGCGATTATGGCAATTGCCGGCGGCGGTGGTGCTCCGGCACCGACGCCGGGACCTTCACAAGGGAGCCAATCGAAAAATGCTCAACCATCCTCTCAACGAATCACAGTCACAGCGTGGATCGTTTTCGCTTGGTTGCTATTAGGGGGAACGGCGATCCTCTTCGCGCATTGGGGGAGGCCTAAGGGATGACCACAAGGAAATGGTTGGTGAGACCATGATCCCTAGTCGGATGATATGGCCTGTAGTCATTATCACCGGGTTAGCCCTTATTCTTGGTGGGGCTATGGTATTGACGAATCATTCCCCGACAGAAGGCGTCACGATCATTGGTATGGTTGTGGGGGGATCGCTGGTGCATGGCAGTTACTCCTGGGCCAACGCGGCGGCGGGGACTCAAACCATGCAGGCTATGGACGCCGTGCACCAAGGGGTCTTGACCGGAGCTCAAGCCGCGTTAGGACAAGTGCAGACGAGCACAGTGAGCGGACAACAGTCATCGAGTACCGCGACGGTCACGAGTACAAGCGGTACACCGACGGGACAAGCCGCGAATTAGATTCTCGCCCGATAGACAATGACAAGGAGGGTGGAACATGAAGAACACGGATGCTGCAACAGGTTCCATCCTCATTCTTGTCGGGGTGCTCGTGGCTTATATCACGATTCGAGGCCTATGGTCCTTAGTGATCTTGTCATTAGTCTATCCGTGGGATGTTGAATTAAAGTCCGGGGTTTCCGCTCCATCGTCCAGCACGCCTCCTTTCAGTATCAAGACAACTAATGTGGCACCTGGAAACCCGGTTCCTTCGTATAAGACCAATACCGGGAAAGTGATCCAATTCCCCAGCTTGCCGATCAATCCGGCGATTGCTAAAGGCCAATTACCGCAAACTACGACGAGCACTGCAGCACCGACTGGATTCCGCTTGCCGAGTATCAATATCCCGAAGCCGGCGGAATGGTTATCATTGGTCGGTGCCGGCGCCGGGGCTATCTGGACGGCGATTAGTGGAATCGTGGAAAACCCTCCGCCTATCTTGCCGTGACCATGAGGGGTAAAGCATGAAGAGTTATCGTGGGGTGATTACGTCCGAAGTACTGATCCTCATTGTGATGTTAGTCCTATTCACAGGACGAGGACGGTTACTCTGGTTGACGTTATTAGGTGAAACGCAAGCTGTTCAAGGCACAGCTCCGTCGGGTTCTAACACCATCTACGGGTATGCGTTTTCCACTCTCGGGATCATCATCGCCGCGATTCTCGCTATCAAGTTCGGGAAAGGAGCTTTCGGACTCACTGTAGCTTGGTTCCTTGCGGCTTTCGCAGCCGCAATGGGACTATTGTATTATCAACAAGTGCTCGGTGTATTCTTCACGAAGTCCACTCCGGCACCATCGAAAACAGCGACGGGAGGGTAAGGATATGAGTTGGTTTACAAAACCCGTGGGCGTGGCAACGTGGATTGTGATTGCTGTCATCGTGGGCGCGTTCTTCCTCGGAAAGGCTTGGAAATAGCATGAAGGATGCTGGCGGTGAACTTGTCGCGTTGTTAGGAGGGTCCATCTTCCTCGGGATCATCCTGTTCTACTATGTCGGCACGTCAACAATTCTGACAGCTGGATTTAGTGGCGCCGGTAATCTCGTTAAGAGCTATTCGAGCCTCTTAGCAAAAAGCTATCCCACTGTTCCGGCAGGGGGCTAACGTATGCGGTATCCAGTGGTGACGTTGGGCGTTGTACCTGGAGAGATTGGCGGTACAGATTCTAATGGTGCTGTTCCCCCACTTCCCTTCGCCTCGGGACCGGGAGGGTGGATTCCCACTGGGGAAGTCTTATTGAATGTCCCGACGATGCAGGTTCCTCAGCAATGGCAAGCCGAGTTTCCACGGGCTGAAGGTATTAAGAGCTGGCAAGTGATGCCCAACTTCTTCATAGGCACGCCGGAAGAGATTCTTATTGCCGGCGCGGAAGGACAACCAGGCGGCGGATTATCCGTCGCGGCTCAAATGGGTTCACCGTGGGATGTAACTTCCTCCCCTCCGATTGGGACATCACAAAGGAGCGTGAATAGTCTTGAGCCTCCGCCAGGTTCCTAAATGGGTATGGATCGGGGGTGGGGCTCTTCTTGTTTTCGTCCTGCTCTTGATTATCGGCAGTCGTTTGAAAGGTGCGTCAACTAGTGTTTCAACAGGTTCTAGCGGATCATCCTCGGGCGGATCGACTGTAGCTCCGCCCGCGAATGGTTCTGCCAGTTCCGGAACCTATGCGACGTTACAGGAGTTCGCTGCTCAGATTCAAGCCGATCTTGCGGCACAGGAAAAGCAAATTGCCGCTTTGACTTCTGCGAACAAAAATGTGAGGACAGAGCCATATGCTCCCCCTCCGCCAATCAAGGGCCCCAATACGAAGATCATTGATCCGGGCCCGATAGTCCATAAAGTTACGGGGTTTCTTCAAAAGTATTCATCTCCTAAGAATATCGAAACCTCAGTAAAGACTTCCCCAAGTCACACGTCTTCGCAAACCGTAACGGTTACACCGGGAGAGTCTTTTTGGAGTATTGCGACCGCGCATCATCTCACGTTAGCAGCACTGGAAGCTGCCAATCCTGCTTTTAAGAACCAGAATGATTACAATACGATCTATTCGGGACAGAAGGTGGTGATCCCTTGACCGGTAATCTCTCGTCTAATCAAACTACCTTCTTATCCCAAATGACAGCACCCGCAATGTATGTCTCACAACAGACTGGGTATCCAGTTGATTATATCCTGTCCCAATGGTATGAAGAATCTGGGGGTGGAACTTCTGAAGCGGCTTTGTTGAATAATAACTATGCGGGGATCACCCCGACAAACACTTGGAAGGCTGGGAAGGATACGGCTTACGCCGGCTTCAGTTCCGTGAAACAATTCGCGGATGCTTACGCAAACTTGTTGAACTCGCCTCGCTATGCTACCGCGAAAAAGCTTGCCAATTCCGGCGCGTCAGTCGAATCAGTCTTTACAGCCCTTCAACAAGAAGGGTATGCATCTGATAAGGCTTACGGATCAAAGATTGCTG
>JAKAXF010000010.1 GCA_021816645.1 Microcaldota archaeon
GCGCGATTAGAGGAAAGTATATATTCTTTTGTATGGCAAAATCTTCAATAGAGGCTCTGTCTGTATAAGGTCTAGTTTACCCGCGCTTCTTAAGATTTTCAGGCTAAACTAAGGGAGCAGATATGACACCACAAGTGAAGGCATGGAGATCAAGATCCTAGAGGAAAATGATAAGGTCTATAGATTCACACTCAGCGACGTTAGCGTAGCTTACGCCAACTCGCTCAGGAGAACGGCGATAAACGCCGTACAGACATTCGCGATAGACAGGATAACTTTCTACGAGAACACGAGCTCGATGTTCGACGAATACATAGCACACAGAATAGGCCTCGTGCCCATAACGACCCCGACAAAGGGCTACGACGAGAAGGACGAGATACTGTTCACGCTTGACGCTACAGGACCAAAGACCGTGTATTCCAAGGAGCTCGAAAGCTCGGACAAGAGCGTAAAGGTCGCCAACGGCGAGATACCAGTAATCAAGCTCGCTGCGGAGCAGAGGCTCAGGCTTGAGGGCAAGGCGGTGATGGGCAGGGCGCTCAGCCACTCCAAGTTCCAGCCGGGGCTCGTGACATACGAGCAAAAGGGCGATGATTCTTTTGAGTTTTACGTTGAAAGCTTCGGCCAAATGCCACCCAAAGAAATCATTAATAAGGCTTGCAACGAATTAATTGAAGGAATCAAGGAAGTTGCAAAAAAAGTCAAATGAAGCAAACGCGGGGGTGGCAGAGCTTGGCCAAATGCGCAGGACTGAGGCTCCTGTGTCTTTAGTGACTGCGCGAGTTCAAATCTCGCCCCCCGCACGTGATTAAATGAGTTCGATTGAAAGAAGCGATATAAGGAGCATCATCGACACGCTCAGGGAGAACGTAAGGAGCAAGAAGGATGACGGTATATCTAAGAAGCTCATTAAACTGATAGACGTTCCCGCGAGGCGCAGGGTCAGCGTCAACCTGTACAAGCTCGACAAGCTTACGAAGGAAGGCGATAACGTGATAGTGCCCGGAAAGGTGCTATCTGAAGGCACTATAGGCCACAGGTTGAACATAGCTGCGATCGAGTACTCGAGGGGCGCCGCGGCTGCGCTTGAAAAGGCTGGCGCTAAGATGCTGGATATAAAGGAGTCGCTCGGATCTAAGAAAGTTAAAATAATCGTGTAGCAGTGTAGTGCATGGATAACGTTTCAGATTATGAGGTTTTTGACGCTAGGGGCAAGGTAGCGGGCAGACTGGCGAGCGTAGTCGCGAAGAAGGTGCTTCAGGGGAAGAAGGTCGCGATCGTGAACGCCGAGGAAGCTATAATAAGCGGAGACAAGAAAGGTATAGTGGACAACTACAGGACCAGAGTCAACCTAAAGAACAAGGTGAATCCGGACCACTCGCCATACTGGCCGAGGAGGTCAGACCTTCTGCTTAAAAGGATTATACGCGGCATGCTGCCGTACAGAAAGCCGAGGGGGAAGAGCGCGTACAGGAATCTGCGCGTGTTCATCGGAATCCCAGACACGTTTAAAGACGCAAAATTCGTTGAAATAGAATCGAAGGATCCGAGAAGTATGTACACGGGCTACATAACCATGAAGGAGCTATCGAACAGGCTCGGATATGAAAAGGTGTAACGATGCAGGAACAGAGTACTACTACTGATGCTACTAATGCGGGTACGGGCGCGGCAAAGGCAGCCGAAGGGAAGCGCGAACAGGCAGCTGCAGTGCCAGCGGAGCAGACGCAGAAAACGGCGGCAAAACGACCCAGGAGCAGCGCCAGGAAGGCGGTAAAAAAGGAGAAGAAGGTATTCGTGTCCAGTAAGAGGAAGAGGGCGGTTGCGCGCGCAGTCCTCAAGAAGGGCTCGGGCAGGATAATTGTAAACAGCGTTGATGTGAGCCTCGTTGAGCCGAGAGAGCTCAGGAGCATAATGATGGAGCCTGTCAACGCGCTAAGCCTGGCCAGGGAGATGGCGAAGGGACTAGACATAAGCGTAAACGTCAGCGGAGGTGGAAGGAGCGCGCAGGCACAGGCCGTGCGCACAGCCATAGCAAAGGGCATAGCCAAGTACTCGGACAGCGACACTATAAGGAAGGAATACCTAAGGCACGACAGGTCGATGCTGGTCGATGACCCGAGGAGGGTAGAGCCGAAGAAATTCAGGGGACCTAAGGCGAGAGCGAGGTTCCAGACGAGCTACAGATGATGCTGAAGATTTAGATGATAACATGATGATGCCGGTCAGGTGTTTCACGTGCGGTGCCGTGTTGGCTGACAAGTGGGCTGAGTACGACAAGCGCGTGAACAAGGACAAGGAGGACGCTGGCAAGGTGCTCGACGACCTCGGAGTCAAGAGGTACTGCTGCAGGAGGATGTTCCTGAGCAACGTAGAGCTGATAGATGAATTCATAGAAATAGGAAGAAAGTGATGCTCAGTGGGGCCGTCTGCTAGCTTGGTAGGCTACTGCCTTGGGGTGGCAGCGACCCGAGTTCAAATGGCCGCGCTCGGTCTGAAAATCTCGGCGGCCCCAAAAATTAACAAGGAGTGAATTTATGACTGAAGAAGAAAGCTTCATAACGAACAAGGACGACTACCTGAAGATGGGGATGAACATTGCCACGAGGACCAAGAGCCCGGGCATGAAGAAGTTCATATACAAGACCAGGGAGGACGGTCTGTACCTACTGGATCTCAAGACGATAGATGAGAGGCTGAAGGCGGCCGCGAGTATGATAGCGAGATACGACCCGAAGGATGTGATAGTCACAGCGTCGAGGCTTTACGCGTTGACCGCGGTAGAGAAGTTCACGCAGATGATAGGGGCCAGGTTCATAAAGGGAAGGGTAGCACCGGGAATATTCACGAATCCGCACAAGGAGGGGTTCACCGAGCCGAAGCTTGTCTTTATAAGCGACACTAGGAACGAGAAGCAGGCGGTCAGGGAAGCCAGCACGGTCAACATACCCATAATCGCGCTGTGTGATACCGACAACTCAACCAAATTCGTAGACCTGGTAGTTCCAGTCAACAACAGGGGTAGGAAGGCGCTTGCGTTTACATATTTCCTGCTGACCAGAGAAGTCCTAAAGGCCAGGGGCGATATAAAGAGCAACGAGGAATTCAAGGCTACGGAAGAGGAGTTTGAAGCGAAGCTTGAAGACAAGGGCCCACAGTGATCTGCTCTTATGTTCTGTTTTTGATTACGCCACATATACGAACGCCGAGGCGAGGTATACGAGCAGAGCCAGAGACATCGCACCTAGGCTCAGGTTCCTGGAAGCGCGTATAAAAGATAGACTGGGCTTGCGTACAAGGTAACCCAGTGCAACGTATAACAGCATTATATCCACAGCGAGTATAGGAATGAGGTAGACGAGATTGTAGGCGAATGGTTTCAGATAAACGAACATGAACAGGCTCAGTACTATCGCGACCATATACAGAACGAACGCTATCCACACAGCAAACCTTTTACCAGTGTAGAACACAAGGTTCCTGCTTTTTCTAGCCTTCATGTCGCCAGAGTAGTCCCTTACCATTCCGTGTATCTCACGTGCAAGGCCGCCGAAGAATATTACAAGGCTTATTATCACTATATTAGGATTCAGAAATCCGGAAACCACATAATTGCCGTATATAAACGGGATGGCCATGGAGAACGCAATGTAAGCGTTGCCGAGCAACAGCATATCCTTCATCCTGTAGCTGTACAGGAAAGCCAGGATTCCAAATATCAATGCTATTAAAAATGCAGTATAGTTTATGAGGACACTCGCCAAGATTCCTATGAGGAAAGATATGAGAGACACGTAAAGCGCGGTGCGCCTACTTATCGCTCCGGAAACTATGGGCCTGTCGGACCTTTTGTTGAGCCTGTCAGATCCAACATCATAGTAATCGTTTATCGCAAATGACGCGGCACTTATGAATATAGGGGTTATAAGGCTCAGAAGTAGTATCGGGAGGGTGGGCATGGGTCGGACTATTGCTTCGGCTGCTATTACGGCTATCACCAGCATGATGCTGTGCTCTATCCTTGTAAGCTTGAGTAGTGCGGCTATCCTGTTCATAAAGAACCGTAGATATAGAGTAAAGAAAAGTTGATAAATGTATATAGGCAACATATCTGCAGTGCAATGTGGTGTTGGTATAAGAAAACTTTTGCGCAATACAAAATTGCAAAGCGCGCTCGAACTTTTAACCACTTATTCGTGGGCGTTTCTCATAATCGCGATCTTTATTGCCGCCGCTGCGCTCGCATCTGGAAGCAGGGCACCTACGTCTTACCTCACTTCCACATGCAACATAAATCCAGAGTTTCAATGCCTGCAGTCAGTACTCAGTGGGTACAACGCTGCAACCCCGATAAAGTTTTCTGTCCTGTTCACAAACGATCTTGGTGCGCCCGTATATTTTCCCAGTAATTCGTTCAACGTGACGGTAACCAACATAGGCACTTCAGGAATCCACAGTTATAAGGGTAACTGCACACCGCAGTTAGCTTCAAAGGGAGCGCAGATAATGTGCATTTCACAAATACCGGGTACGCAAGTACCTTCAACCGGATCACAGGCATCGGTTTCTTTTTTAATGAATTACAGCATATGCAATAATATGCAACCAAGCAGCTGCAGCGGATCCTATAAGACAACAGGTTTTTCAATTCAGCCTGTTTCGCCACCGGGTGCGTCTCTTTTTACTACAAAGTTTATAACTAATCCAAATAACGGTATGATAGTGCTAAATGGAGTTTCTTACGCAAACGGCACAAGCGCAATACTGATGGGCAACAAATATACGGTTTATGCTTCTCCGCCTAGCGGTTACATATTCGGTACCTGGTCCATAACTTCCGCATCGTCAACCATATCCTCCACCAACACGCAGAATGCAACACTTATCCTCTCGTCAAATGCAACGCTACAGGCAAACTTCGTGATCAAATAGATACAAAGACCACAATGAAAAACAGTAGTATTATTGTATACATAACCGGATTCTGTATATTATTGTGAAGCGGGTCTGACGGGATTTTCATAGACCTTGGTATCTTCTCACCAAGAATTTTATTTTGAACCCGCAACCATCTGGTCCGAAGCCAGACGCGCTATCCAAGTTGCGCCACAGACCCGTGCTTATACTTGGATAAAAAGATAGAAATAGGCTCGTTCTTTACTTTTGCCGCGAAGCTGGCGCCTTGTCGTGCGTGCCAAAGTAGCCAAAATTTGTAAGGCGTGTCTGCCTTATCCTCTGCATCGTCTTCCAGTACTCCCTCGTATTCTTCATCAGCGCCTCGTTGCCCATGTTCTTCGTAAGTATGCTGATCGTCTTCTCGTCAGATGGATAGCCGGAGCCTATCTTCATTTTCAGCGACTTCTCTATCTTTCTGACTTCTGAGTCCCTGGTAACCTTTGCTATTATGCTGGCAGCCGATACTATCGGATACCTTACATCGGCCTTGTGCTCTGCGATTATTCTTGTAGAGTGGCCGCCCTCTGGTGTTTTCGGAGCCTTTATTCCTGTTATCTTTGTGGGCTTCGTGGTCTGGGTGTTTACCCTGACGGCGAATTTCTCTGCGATAACGTCTGGAGAATCTAGGTACAGGTATCCTGTTTCGCTTACCACGCTGTCAAAAAGCCTGGAGAAGTGCATAGCCTCGAGCTCGTTCAGAGATATCTTGTTTCTCATGGCGTTGTTTATCTCTTCCGCCGTTATTATGCTGACTTTTGACTCAACTGCGAGACGCTCAATCTCTCCGTACAACAGCTCCCTCTTCTTCCTTGAGAGCATCTTTGAATCACGCACCCCTATCTCGGCTAGCTTTTTCTCAGCGCCTTTCTTGAAAACTACGAGTGCGACTACGAGCGGACCTATTACCGCACCCCTTCCGGCCTCGTCACCGCCACATACGAAAATACATATCACCGAAAAGATGAAAAGAAAAAGTCCTTTAAATAAAACAAATTCAGGCTATGTTCTTCCTGTCCACGACTATGTAATCGTTTACGGCCAGGACCGATGCGTACGGGATCTTGACCTGTCCGCTTTCGGCTTTCAACCTGCTAGCGAAGCTGCTGTCCATGTTCGGCTCTACGAGTATGTTGTTTATCTTACCCGTAACCTCGCTTATTTCAGCGTCTACAAACCTGCCAACATCGAACCCGTCGCTCGTTATTACCTTCCTTCCAACTAGCTGCTTGGCTATAATATATTTCACCATGCTTACACCTTTGCGCCTGAATATTATAGCAAGTCGTTAATTTATTAATCTTATGCTAAACGGCGTATATGCGGAACTACGCTTTATCGTTGAGGAAAATCTTGTTTGTTATGCCAAATCTGCTCCTTTTTATCAGGTCCATGTTTTCCAGTTTCTTCAGAACGCGGTGCATCTTTACCTTTGAGTAACCGCTTTTTACTACGAGATCGGATTGGAGAATTCCGTTCTCGGCCTTTACCATTGAAAGAACTCTTTTCTCGTCCTCGCTCATCAGGTTCATGAGCATATTGTCCTTCTTTTCGTTGAAGCTTTGCCTTACCTTGCGCGTTATCTCGTGCTCTGTCTCTTCCCGCCTGAACTTAAGTATCGTTAGGCCGGCTACGATGAGCAGCACTCCGCCTACAAAAGGTATCAGAAAGTCAAAAAAAACGTTGAGGACGTTTATCCTTATGTCTGAAAACGTGTGCAGCGGTATGCCTTTTGCGAACGCCACTATCATGTACGTGCCCCTTATTACCGATAGCAGGAGAAGAAAGGCACCCACGATTAGCAGGACTATAGCAAATCGTTCCATGTTAGCGCGTTTTATTGTGAAATCCATTGTAACGTGCCCCCATCTCAGGATCAACAGATATTTGAAAGGTAAACTATTTATACACAAGCAGATAAAGTCCAAATGTCGGAGATTGAATGGCGAATCCTGTACTGATCTTCAAGGATAAGCAGCTGCGTATCATACTTGCCCTGAGGGATTCTTCCAAGGACTGGAACATATCCGACCTTGCGAAAGCTACAGGCACGACCTACGCGCATTCGTGCAATTTCATAACGGCGTGCGTTAAGGCCGGGCTCGTGGCTGGGGAGAAGCATGGTAAGATAAAGGTGATCAGGCTCAGCGACAAGGGCAAGAAGGTAGCGGACTCCCTATACGAGGCATACGACGCGATCAAGCAGGGCCAGCAGGGCTCGCAGAAAGCGGCACAGCCTGCGCAGCAGAACGCACAGGAAACTAAAGAGTAATCGCGCCGCCCGCAATATGGCTATATCCTTATTATTGGATACACGTTGTCCAATCCCAGGCTCTTCAGGAGCGATTCTGGATCGTCATAGTACATCCTTACAGCCTGATTTATCTCGCCTATGCTTCTCTTGCCCTGCTTGTTGAGCCTCTCGAGTATCAAGGCCCTGACTCTTTCTTCGGCCAGTATGTCTGGTGGCGGAACTCCTATCAGCTGTGAGATCGTATCCCGGTACGTGACGCTTGGAAGTATCGGAGACGCCTTGTAAGTTTTATAATCGAATCTGTACAGATCCGAGAGCAGAATTTGCGTTTCCATCCCGGATATTTCAGACATCTGGACTATCTTTCTTTTTGGTACTCCGTTCTTGTATACCTGGGACAGCACTATCAGCGCATCTATAACCTGGAGTATGTCCTTTGGCACGTTCATGGGAGAATGCTGCAGCCTGTTTATTATGTCCCTTGATGAAGAAGCGTGTATCGTGCCCATCACTATCTTTCCTATGTTCATAGCAGTTATCATGTCGTTTGCCTCTGCGCCTCGGACTTCCCCTATTATTATCATGTCCGGTCTCATTCTCAGCGTGTTCTTAACGAGGAGCTCCATCGGCATCTCCTCGCTGGTCTCAAGGTTCACGCAATTCTCTTGCGTGCTTGTGTCTAGTTCGTAGGTTTCCTCTATTGTAACTATTCTCTGTTCGGGCCTAAGGAAGGAAAGGAGTGAGTTTAGGAGTGTTGTCTTGCCCGAAGCAGGCATGCCGCCTATAAGTATGTTGGCCGGTCTGACCCTAAACCCATCCATGTAGAGCCACAGCCTAGCCGCTATGCTGTAGTCCATCGTGCCTTCGTTTATCAGGTCTATCACGCTGTATGGGGCTTTCCTGAAGTTCCTTATTGTTATATCATATCCCTTGGGTGATGATATGATGTTAGCCCTGCTTTTTGAAGGTAGGTGCACATCGAGTATGTTGCCTCCGGCCGTTGAGTTTGTAGCGTAAAGCTTCATTTTGTTTACAAGGTTGGCGAGCTCCTCCACGCTGCCTATCCTTTTGTCCGTCTTCTGCTGGCCGCTCCTAGAGTCGTAGACGAATATGTTGCTGGTCCCGTTTATCATTATGTCTTCTATGTT
Source organism: Microcaldota archaeon (assembly GCA_021816645.1). Next base: position 8,359 of record JAKAXF010000010.1, read on the forward strand.
CTGGTCTTCCAGGAATCCCGAGATGGGATCAAAGTTGTCTACATCCTTCGTCATGGCGTCGATTTCTTCGGGGCTCGTGTCGGGCTCTACTGTTTTTGCCACCTCGGTGAGCAGCTCCCTCTTCTTTTCGTAATCGCTTACGTTTACGAATTTTCCCTCGAGCTTCTTCAGCACGATTTCCTCGAGCGCCTGGTTGAACGCTTCTCCTTTATTGTTCTCATCCGACATTTTTCAGCACCGTATAAGTATAAGCCGCAAGTATTATGATAAGGCAAAAAATAAAAACAGAGTGTATCTATGTCATGAGGCAGGAAGTATGTTGTTTACTATGAAATCGGCATTGAATGGTACCAGCGCATCGTATCCCTCCCCGGTGCCGAAGAATAGTATTGGTATGCCTGTAGTACTTGCTATCGATATCGCGTTGCCGCCCTTCGCGTCGCAGTCCAGCTTGGTGAGTATTATCCCGTCGATCTTCACGTGGTTTGACAGCTCCCGAATCTGGTTCGGTAGCGCGTTGCCTGAAGTGCTCTCTCCTACAAATATTGTCAGGTCGGGTTTTGATACCCTCACCAGTTTCTCTATCTCCATCACGAGGTTTCGGTTGGTCTCCTGCCTTCCCGCGCTGTCTATCAGCACCACCTCTATATTGTGAGACCTAGCGTGTGCTATTGCATCGAAAGCTACGCTCGCCGGATCGGCACCGTAGGAACTTTTTATAACTGGAACACCGACCTTCTTTGCGTGATGCTCCGTCTGCTCTATTGCGGCCGCCCTGAAAGTATCGCTGGCCGAAATAACGCAGCTAGTTCCAGAATTCTTCAGCATGTAAGCGATTTTTGCTATGGTGGTGGTCTTACCCGTTCCGTTAGGGCCCAGGAACAATATCTTAATCGGAATATCGTTCGCTTTTATGCGTTCTTCTATGAATTTTTTTACGTCTATGCCATGGCCTCCTTTTGATAGCACGCTCACCATCGATTCGCGTACCTTATTCATGAATTCGTCTTCGGCTTTGGAAGGCGACACTCGCATACCCTTAAGGCTTGAGTGCAGGTTTTCCGACATTTCCTCCGCAACATCGTATGACACGTCCGATTCTATAAGCGACATCTTCACCTTGTCTACGAAACCGGACACCTCTTTATCGCTAAGCGTAACACTTCCGAGTACGGCACCCTTTATCTTTGAAGCTAGCGAGACATCCAGAGTTTTTTCCTGCTTTTTTGGCTTCTCCGCAGCTACGCCGGGCACTTCTTCGCTTTTTACTACTGGTTGCTTTGTCTCGCTGACCTCCTCCTTTATCTCTATCTCTTCGCTTGCCTTCTCCCCCTTTACCTCGCGCTGTACTTCCGCTTTCTCTTCTTCTTTCTTTGAGATACCCCTTATTGCGTTTGATATCTTCTTGCGCAGATCTTCAAACATTGCTGCTACACCCCTGAGAGCGTGTAGGACAACCTGAGTAGTACGTTCTCCACCGCGTCCTTTTCCTTCGACATCTCTGCAAGCTGCTTGTTCTTCTCATCGAGCACCTTGTCCAGGAACTGCTGAGCCTCGGCGATGCTCTTTTCGAGCACGTATCCCCCGCCCACGTTCACGAGCACTTTGTTCGATGCCTCTGCGGTGCTGAATATCTGCATTATGTTGCTTATTGGAGTCAGTATCCTCTTCCCTTTTATAGAATCAAACTCTGTGAGAGTCTTCTTGCTGTTGCTCAACGACCCTATATCGGCAACCAGTTCCTTTATTTCGGTGTTGAGGGCGGTGTACCTATCGTTGTACAGCTGCGCCATGTATCTGACTTCTTCCAAACTCTGATGCGACTCTTCCTTTTTTTCGGCCATTTGTGCACCACGTATTATTAGCGTGTTGCGTATTTATGCGTTTTGTGGTGTATCGCCCATCACTCTATGTCTAGCCCTTCTGATATGCGCTGTATCTCAAAACCCGTAGTGCTTTTTCCGAGCACCATTCCCTTGGAGTTCGCTACAACCGACAGGCCCACGTATATCGACCCGGAATTAGCAGTCGTTCTTACCGACTTTATTCCGGCTATCTTTTCGAGCTCCGCCTTTTCCTCATCGCTGCTTCTGTTGTTTACCACCATGCCTTTGTTTGTCAGCACGTTGCTTGCGCCTATGGTTTTGAAAAGCTTCATATCAGACCTGACTACTTCCACTCCCAGAATGTCGCGTATCTGGGTCATCGCCTGCTGATCGTAGTCTGGATTGACTATGGCTATCTTGTCGTTCGCTATTATGTCGTTGCCTATTGTGTTTAGGGCGCTGTCTATCACTCCTATGTTTATGCCCAGTTTCTTCCTCTTGAGCTCTTCTAGCTCGCTCTCTTCTATTATGTTGGATAGGAGTATGCCGTTGGAATTGGCGCGCGCGAACAACCCTATGAGGTCCGAACCAGAAACCGATATGTCAACGTACTCGACACCGAGCACCTCGGCGACGCGCGATTTGTCATTCTGCCCTATGCTCTTGCCCAGGAAAACGTAGTCGTCGCTTGCGCTCGCAAAAACCCCGACGTAATCGCTATTACTTATGCGATAGAGCATTGTTCCCATTCTTCTCAACGCCTTTGGCCGTGGCGGCAGGCGGCTGCGGGTTCTTGCCCCTGCCCTTTCTGGACACGATCAGCTTGTTGTACGTCTTCTTGAACTCTTTGGCCTTCGCATTCTCGGGCTTGGCCGCGCCGGTTTCCTTGAACTGAGTAGCTGTCGCCTTCCCGCCTTCGAGCTTCACGCTGAGCTTCAGGGGCAGCATGCTCTTTGAATAGTACTTTACTATCGCGTTGTTCAGCGCCTGGGAGATTATCACGTTCTCAGGCTGCGTCTTTGTGTAGTGCGCTATCCTGTCCCTCACGTATCCCGCTGTCCTTCTCAGCCTCTTGTTCCTCTCCTGTTTTATCAGGAACTTCCTCAGATTTATTGTAAGTAGTATTTCTGCCATATACAGTCACCGATTTATGATCACGCCTTTATCTTGAGCTTCCTGCTCCTCCAGTTCCTGGCGAAGAGATTGCTCTGGAGCCTCCTGTGCGTCCTCACCATCGCCAGCGCTGGGATACGCCTGTTTCTCTTTGCCCTTTTCGCCAGCATCCTTTTCTTCAACATGCTTTTCTTGGACATTTGCCCTCACTTGTGCTTAAACGTAAGTGTCGGTTCCGGTCTGTACGTGAGTTTCCTCAGCAGCTGCAGGAACTGCGCCTCAGGTATCTTGCCGGTTATCCTGTTGCTCTGCACTATCTGTATTATCAGCTCTGTAAGCTGCAGGTACAGCTCGCCGTTCGAAGCTTTTATGTTCATCATTCTCTCGTAGGACGCGTCGTCGAGGTACCTGCGGAGCATTGCCTTCCTTTGCTGCTCCTCCTGCGCCGCTTTGTACGCCTTCGCCCACGCTTTTTTTAGCTCCGCTTCGTCGCTGCGCTGCCTTTCTTCTGGCATTGCATCACTTTCTGCCGCTTACCTGGTTTGCTATCTTGTCAAGGAACGACTTGCCCTGCGGCGTTATGACTCTGCCGTTTTTAACTTTTTTTATCATGTTTGCCTTCTCAAGCTCCTGGAGCATGTCCCGTATTATGCCGCTTCCCGCCTGAACGTGGTGCCTCCTGTGTACAACGTGCTCCTTCCTGCTGCCGTATCTCGTGGCGAGCCTCGTTACTCCAATAGGACCGTTCAGATATACCTGCCTGAGTATCGAGGCGCTGCGCGTGTACCAGAAATCGCTTTGGGCTGGTGGCCGCTCCTTGCTCGGCCCCGATTTTACGTAATTTATGTAATCGCGCTTCTTTATCTTTTCTTTGAGTGCGGCTGCAGCTGCGCTGACCAGCTGCGCCGAATTTACATCATTCACATTTGCCATTGCTTCACCAAAAAGACTACTTTTACAAAGAGATAGTCTGACAAATCAAAAAGGTATTTTATTAATGCGTCGGGAAGGTATTAATAGGTTTTGCTTGGCCGTGACGGCCCCTATCTTGCTCTGGGCTACCTGTCTTGATCGGCTTTCTTGACGGCGTTTTCGAGCACGTTGAGTCCTCTTTCTATTGACGGCTTGCTCATGGTAATTGGAGGTATTATCCTTATTGAAGAGTCTCCCGCGGGAAGCAGAATCAATCCGTTGTAGAAAGCGTCCTCCAGTATCTTCTCTCTCTCCTTTATCCCGAATGCCTTGCTCTTCTTGTCCTTCACTATCTCTATAGCCATCATAAGCCCCAGTCCCCTAGCGTCTCCTACTATCTCGTAGCTCTCCTCCATCTCCTTAAGCCTTTTCATTATGTGCCTTCCCTTCTCCCTCGCTTCCTTCTCCAGCCTCTTCCTGTTCCTCTTCACGTACCTCAGCGAAGCAAGAGCAGCCGAAACGCTCACTAGATTGCCGCTGAACGTACTCGCGTGAGATCCTGAGGGTATGTCTCCAAGGCTCTTTCTTACTACCGTAGCCCCGAGAGGAAGGCCGGCTCCGAGAGCCTTCGCCATCGTGTATATGTCAGCCTCAACGCCGAAGTTGTCGAGCGCCAGGAACTTTCCGGTCCTCATGTACCCGGACTGCACCTCGTCAGCTACGAACAGTATGCCGTTGTCATCGGTTATCCTCTTTATCTCCTTGAAATAGTCTTTTGGAGGCACAACGTATCCACCCTCCCCCTGCACGGGCTCCACGAAGAAGGCCGAGACTTCTTTGGGGTTCACCTCCTTTGCCAGGGGATACTTCTTTATGTAGTCCACGCACGCGAACCCGCACCCTGGGTAGGTCTGGTTGAACGGGCACCTGTAGCAGTAGGCGAACGGCACGTGGATGGTGTTGGAGAACGGGCCGAAGTGCGATCTCTGCACGTATCTCGACGCGGTGAGCGCGAGTGATCCCTTGCTCCTGCCGTGGAAAGCCCCGTAGAACGCAAGGTTGTAGCTTCTCTTCGTGAACAGCTGCGCAAATTTTATCGCCGCTTCGTTTGCCTCGGTTCCAGAATTCGACAGGAAGAGCTTTCCGAAACCGCGCGGGAACATGGAAAGCAGTTCCTCTCCAAACTTCACTGGAAGCTCAGAGTAGTAATCGGTAAACGCAGAATGCATGAGTTTATCAACTTGCTGCTTGATTGCCGTCCTGATGCTCTTGTTGGCGTTTACGCCCATGTTGTAGACCGATATGTAGCTGGCGAAGTCGATGAACCTGTTGCCTTCCACGTCGTACGAGTAGTCTCCGTCT
>JAKAXF010000097.1 GCA_021816645.1 Microcaldota archaeon
CAAAAGATACAGCAGCCAGTACAGCTGGATGCTGACTCTCACTATAGTGCTCGCGGTATACGGCAGCGCGGAGTACCTGAACTTCAACGGAGCGCTCGCCACTTTCATATTTGGGATAATATTCGCCAATGTGCAGGACATGGGTTCCCTGATCAGGAACTACGTCAAGCCAGTTGTATCGGAGATAACGCACATTAAATCCTATCAGAGGGAGATATCGTTCTTCGTGAGCACGTTCTTCTTCGTGTACATAGGCATGCTATTCTATACGCCTTCGGTTACCTACACGCTAATAATAATTACGATTTTGATGGCGCTGACGGTGTTGATCATCAGATCTGCAGTATTGAGGTGGATAGGTTTAGGAAACGCGGTCTCAACGACGGGGCACGCGAAGAGCGAAACTATGGTCATGAGATTCTACATAGCACAGGGGATGGCACCGGCTATAATCGCCACCCTTCCCGCAACGATAGGCCTAAACGTGCCGAACTTTATAGACATCATGTTCCTGATGATACTGTTCACAAACGCCGTTCTATCGTTTGGTTTATACCTGTACGTGAAGGAGTTGAAGAAAGAAGACGCAGGAAAACCCCAGACTGAAGGGTTTGATTCATCTACGACCTAAAGATCGGTTAATAGATCGCAAAGGTTTCTCAAACCCTTTAGACTACCATCTCGCTAAGCAGGATTAGTGATCCATCGATTAATGCTAGCCTAATTGGTGCTGTATGCACTTCGACATCCCCTCTTCTATCAGGCACAGACATATTACTGCACCTTAAACCGCGCCAGCAATAAGGAGTTGGAAACTACGGTCACAGAGCTAAATGCCATTGCCAAAGCGGCGAGCATGGGCAAGAGATTGTAAACGCTTATCGTGAAAACAGGTATCAGCGCCCCAGCAGCAATCGGAATCAGTATTATATTGTAGCCAAACGCCCAGAAAAGATTCTGTCTTATCTTGGACATCGTCTTCTTTCCGAGCTGAAGGGCCACGAATGCGTCGTAGATGCTGTTATTTATCAAGATGATGCCGCCGGCCTGTATTGCGATCTCCGTGCCAGCACCTATAGCTATGCCGACATCGGCCTTCGTCAGCGCTGGCGCATCATTCACGCCGTCGCCGACCATGGCGACTACATCGCCTTCCTTCTGAAGATCTGATATTTTGTCCAGCTTATCCTTGGGCTTTACCCCGGATATCACGTACTCTATGCCCAGGCTCTTTGCAACTGCATTGGCGGCCTTTTGGTTGTCTCCGGTCGCGAGCCATACCGTGTACCCTGCATTCTTGAACGAATCTATCGCCTTCCTGCTATCCTCCTTGATCGCGTCTGCTATGGCTATAAGACCGATTGCCTTTCCACCTTCTCCTATTATGAGCGTTGTTTTGCCTTCGGACTCGAGTTCCTGCAGCTTTGCTTCAAGGTCTGAGAGTTGCACTTCGTCAAACAGGTCTCTGTTGCCAACAGTTATTTTCTTACCGCTTTTGGTGAGCGCGGTTACTCCGCTGCCCTGGGCGTAAGTGAACCTCTTTGGGAATTCGCTCTTGATCTTCATGCTCTGTGCTTTCGAGACGATAGCCTTCCCAATTACGTGCTCTGAATTAATCTCTGCCACGGCAGCGAGCCTTAGGACCTCCATTTCGTCATATCCCGCGGCCGCGTATATGTCAGTAACTTCTGGCTTTCCTTTTGTAAGCGTACCCGTCTTATCCAGCACAAGTGTGGTAACCTTGCTTGCTTTTTGCAGGTTTTCGCCGCTCTTGATGAGTATTCCGGCTTTTGCTGCTCTGCCTGAGGAAACTAGCAATGCTGCGGGGGTAGCTATTCCAAGAGCGCAGGGGCATGCGATGATTAGGACACTGACAAATATCAGGATTGCGGTGTTTATGCCTACGCCTCCCAAAAAGTACCACGATAGGGATGACAAAATACCCACGAGCACTACTACGGGCACAAAATATGATGAAACCTTATCGGCAAACTTCTGTATCGGTACCTTACTTGTTGCAGCATCTTTGACTATCTTTATTATCTGCGCAAGAGCGGTGTCTTCGCCTACTTTTGTAGCCTTTACCTTCAGCGAACTTGTTGAATTTACAGTGCCACCTACAACTTTGTCTCCGACCCTCTTGGTCAGAGGCATGCTCTCCCCGGTAATCATTGATTCATCAACCGAGCTCTCGCCCTCCAAGACAATAGAATCAGTAGGTATCTTCTCTCCTGGCTTTACCAGCAGGATATCCCCTTCCTTAACCTGCTCTATGGCGGTGTCTGCTACCTTATCCCCTTCAATTCTATGTGCTATCTTGGGCTGCAATGCTATCAACGCTGAAACTGCGGTCGATGCCCTTGATTCTGCGAGCCTCTGCATGTATGTTCCTGTAAGTATCAGTGAGATTATGATTGTGGACGTGTCGAAGTAGATTCCACCAGTAGGAAAGATTGAGGGAAACAGGATAACTACTGTGCTGTAAGCCCACGCTGCGCTTGTGCCTATTGCAATCAGTGTATCCATATTTGCTGATCTGTTCTTTATCGCATCCAGAATGCCAGCGTAGAATCTCTGCCCAGCGTAGAACTGCACTATGCTTGCCAGAACCAGCATTATGTAGTTGCCAAAGCCAAGGTGTAGAACGTAAGTAAGTACTGCAACTACGATAGTGAGGGGCCATGAAACTACCAGTGCGATTCTCAGATTCCTGAGTTCCTTCTCGGGCTTCTCGAATTGAAGCTTGCAGTTTGCGCTGCAGAAGTAGTACTTTTTGCCTTCTCTCTCCACTACAATCGAAGTGTTCTGTTCTTCCACATGCATACCGCATACTGGATCTGTCGCCATAGTATCACATTTTCTTGCTGGCTTCGATAGACCGTCTCGCAACCATCAGATTGCAACTGTTATGTTTAGAGCACCACTTGTAGCACTCATCGGCAAGAGACTTACTCTTGTAGTGCAGTTTGCATATGCCGCATTGGAACAAGGTCATATTCACTGTTCTCAATCTTTGACGTAGTTTTCCGGCTTTTTATCGAAGTTCTGCTTGCAGTTAGCGGAGCAAAAGACATAGGTCTTGCCCTTATAGCTGCTCCTGAATTTGGAAGTCTCTTCTACATCCATCTTACATACGGGGTCTTTCATCTTTTCACCTTTTATCTAACTTTAACGCCCAATCGTATACCAGCGCAATTGCAAGCCCAGCCAAGGCACCCAACACGATGTCGATTATCGCAGAGGCAATGCTATAGGCGTGGAATAGGTCCCCGGTCGGG
>JAKAXF010000098.1 GCA_021816645.1 Microcaldota archaeon
CATCATCCCGTCCCTGAACCCAATCTTCTTCGTGCATACAACCTTCGTTACCACCCCCGGACTCTTCGGCCCATCCGGGTAACTCACCACGTTCCTGTGGCTCCCCACCGGGTGCTGGCACATAGGGCATTTCGTCGCTGGCTTACTCTTTCCCGCCGCCTCGTTGTCGGACATCATTATACCCTTATTCTTCTTTTCCTTATAAAGGTTTCAGGTCCACTCGCAAAGGAGGTATGCGACAACTCGAAAGAGATTTTCCTTACCCTAACCCACATCACACTACTGATTATATTATTTCATAATATCGTGTGATGTGGGTGATGGTAAGAATCTCCCTACTTTGTGAGTTTCCTTACTTTGAAGAAAGAAGAAGAGGAAAGGGTTAAGAAAAAGGTTTTCAGTCGCCAAGGGACTGAAGATAACGAGCCAAAGCCGTTAGCCCTGCCGCCGCTGCGAAGAAATCCACCGCCACAGCAGGGTGAGCCGCCGCGAATGCGGAGTATCCCGCGATACCGTCCAGCAGGAAGGACGCCCCATAGGCATAGTCGCTGTAGGTAAGCTTTGGCGCCGTTGTAGTACTCTCCATTTCTCACCTCCTATTCATCAGGGATGAATCAGAAAGATAGAGTCTATAAGATGAAACCCTGCTACCGACGCCGCTGATAAAGATAATACAAGATATAAGAGTTTCTTGAGCCATGCGATATCTGATTTCATCTCCCCATGAAACTGTTTTACCTCAAGTATATTAGCCTCCAAGGAGGCCACTCGTTCATCAAGAGACCTCATCATGTGGCCTCCGTATCTCATTGAGCAGTTTCTTATCTTCAGATGAAAGGTAGCCGTCCCACGCCTCCTTTGAATATACCTCGTGAGGCTCCGTAGGCTCCGGGGGCTCGGAAAGCCTTAGAGGGGCCTTCTCGTAATGCTTAGGCTCCCTAACTACCTCGCCGGGCTCGTGCAGGGGCTCGTCCCCGGGTAGCCTGAAGATACGGTTCAAAGCAGGACCCACCTTTGTTTTCATAAGCCGATTATTGAACTCATCCCACTTTTCAGTAAATGTAGGACGTATGTATTTCTGAAAGTAGGATAGAACCGCCGCTACAACGAAGCATATCAAACCGCCCAAGATAAAGTAGGGATAAACGTAATTGGCTACGTCGGCGCCTGCACCCCCCACGGCCCAAACAAGAAAGTCCCAAATCAGCACGGGAATGGAGGTTATCCCGAGCCACAAAGCCTTTGGGATATCTTCAATTGTGGTGAGCGTTGAACCCGCCGCCGCAGATACATCGGACGCGGCGGAATGAAAGAAGGACTCCACATCGGATACAAAATTATCGATATCCTGTATCGCGTTCCCCGTCGTAACGCTTTGAATGTTCAGGGAGGTCGGGCTGAACTTAACGTTCCCAAATACGCCGCTCATGCTTTGAAACTTTGAGGTCGCATTGGCCGCCGCATTCCCGGCGGCGCTCTTCAAAAAGTATCCAATAACCCCCATGGCCGCACCCACTCCCACGCTGATAAGTCCTATCTTGTTCAGGAATTGTATCAGCACATGAATGGGGTCCTCCTCCATTTCCTTCAAGTATCTCACTAGCTCGGCCGCCCCTCTCTTGGCTAACTCCCCGCCTCCGAGCCCTGCCAAAGTACCAAGAACTGCCGCCATGTTCAAAGTCCTATCTTCCCAAAGAAGCCTGAAACCGCATTTACCACAGCCGGAGCCCCCTGAGGAAGAAAAGGACTCCCATATCCACCCGGGGCGAATCCCTGAACAAAGTTAGCGGCTCCCGGGCCTCCTACCGCACGCGCCGCATTCTCAATGGCTGAACCTAACTGCTGTGCCCCTCCATACAAAGCTCCCCCTGCCTGCTGAAGAAGATTTCCTCCCCCGGAAGCTACCGCCTGAGCGCTCGATTGTACAACCCCCGCGATAGCAGGAACAGCGGCGGCGGCTTCAGCGGCGGCACTTGATACGGGATTTGTAAATGCGGGTTGATTACTCGGTTGATTGGCTTGAGCGTATCCTTCTTGGCCCCCGCTAATCAAATTCAAGCTCGATAGGCCCATACCTACCGCCGCCGGACCTCCTTCCGCCAACCTCTCAAATGCCGCCTTGAGCGAGTTCCCCTGTAGAATGGCATTGAAGAAATTTTCAATTCCCTTTATCGCTCCCGGGAACCCCATGGCGGCGGGAGAAGGAGGGGCGAAATAAGTGTATCCTGCTTTGGCCAATTGGTCGTTGGATAGGGTAGGAACAGTCCCAATGCTCACCTCGGTATTCAAAGCCGTCGTGATAGTTACCTCCCCCGTGGATGTATCATACGTGCCCGCCATTACAACGCCTATCAGATTCTCCGCCCCCGTAAGTCCATATGAATTTACCTGATTATAGCCCATGGTGGGGAGCAGTCCGAGGAAACCGGCATCCCCCGTTGGGTCCGTATTGTTCGCATAGGCCGCCCGAGCCGCGTATTGGTGCAGGAGGGTTGTGTACCCATTCAAGGGCACATAGAAGCTCGGGAGTATCATCCTAGCACCACCAAACAAACAATTACGGCATAGGGGTCGGCTGAACCTGTAGTCGCAACAACCATTGTTGTATTAACTGTATCGGTTCCGCTAAGCCTCCGGGGAACCGCGATTATCTGATATCCCGCAGATACTGAATTTACGTTGTTGATAACATTTGAAGGAACTACATTATCACTCGCTGGAGCGTTAAAAATATTATTGATACTACAAGAACTAAAAGTCCCTCCTTGTAGAAGATAACAAAAGCCAATGGCCAAACACATTTCATTTACTGTGTTCATTACAGCATTGTTAGAAGCTCCCGTTGTAAAGCTACCCGTACCGGTTCCTGCAACACTCGTATCCGTTGCATTATCTATGAACCCGGTCAATGCCACCCCCCGGATAAGAACAAGAACTCCAATCCCTGCAAATCCACTTATTTGATAATTTGTAGAGGCCGTCAAATTAGCCGCATAATATACATTTGAATTAGAAACTTGAGAAAAGGTCGAACCCTGATTATCGGTAGGCCTCCCAGATGTATTCAATGCGAGGACTACGACAAAATCATGGTCCTCTACCGTAATCGTAGGAGATACATCTGAGGTAGAAGCCGGGGTCCATTCCTTATATGTAACAAAAACGGGCGGCTGAGCCGCCTGAGCATACAATTGAGCCTGCCCAATATCCGTCGCACTCAAAGGAATCGGCGTCGAGGATAACGTGATTTGTATCTGCGCCCCACTGCCGGAAAA
>JAKAXF010000099.1 GCA_021816645.1 Microcaldota archaeon
CAGGAAAACCGCAGGCCGTAACCGTAAGCGAGCTATCTTTTTTGACGAGATTATGGACTTCTACAATCAACAAGGGTCACCCCTTAGGGGTTGCGGTAACGTTGCGGTACGTTGTGCCAGGGCCGGAGCCGAACGCGACCTAACCTCACTGTTCGCAACCCAACGGGCTAAAGGCATCCCCACCCAACTATGGGAACTGCTGAACAAGCTTTACTTATTTCGCTTGGACCTTGTACAGGACCTAACCCGTATACGTGAAGCGGGCATCCCGCCTACTATGTTGCCGCCCGAGGAAGACCACATATTTTACTTTTGGGACAAACGCTATAGGCAAACCGTAAACGGCCCTTATGTACTGGAGATGGCAGCATGACTACTACTCTTATCCCGCTCCGCTACCGTTGGCAACTAGAAGAAAACGGCACGGTAACCATCGCACGTGGTGATACGATAATCGCAACTTGTCCTAATGTCGAAGCTGGTAAAGATGTACTGGCTTGGATGCGACTAAGCCAGGAATACCTACGGAAGCATGGCCCCGCTGGCGTAAAAGCCGTTTTGGCTAACAACATAGAAAGAGAGAATGCATGAGCACACTACCTCCTACCAACCCAACCACCAACCCAACTACCCCGTATATTGTGGGCTCCGTTGGTAGCCCTCCATCACTGGGAGGGTTACTGACGGAAGGGTTTTCGGCGCTTCCGGCGGCCATCGTGCGAGGCATCGCTAAGGTGGTCTCAAGTGCCCATAAGGAAGCAGCTTTCGTTATGGGCGTACTGGCAGCGTTTGGCGTCGTGCCTACGGTCAATAAAACCACCGACCAACTGGGCTCAGTCCTACTGTTGGCTTACGCTGCTATCACCCATGCCGCCGAGCAGTTTGGAAAAGGTAAAGCATGAAGCAAACAAAAGCAGCCGCCCTACTAGACCTTGACAATGCTGTCATTGTGAATGATGAAGCCGTCTACCTCATCCTTACCATGATAGGCGCTTGGGTCATAGGTTATCTTTTTGGGCGTATTATCCGTAACGGCATCGAGACTCTGTGGCCTAGCAGAGTCCCTATCTCAGAGGAAGGTGAAGCGTTCCTTGGCAAGCGAAAGGTTCTATGACGAAGTAGACCACCCGTTCTTTTTTTGGCTTTTCGGTAGCATGATAGTTATCGGGTTCATAGGTATATTCCTATGGGTGGCAAAGAACACAAATCAAACGGGCCTAGTTAGCCTCATTCAGCACGGTTAGAAAGGAATAGACGATTGTCTAATACTCAGACACAAACTGTAGCACCGGGCCAGTTCTACGGGTTGCCTGGTCTAACTCAGTTCATGGAGCTACCAGACACGCAGGTAGGGGTTACCGTAGCTGGTGCTCAAGCTTCCACTACCAATGTAAATAGTCTTTCACAGCTGGCACAGGACAACATTACTTTCTGGTGGGAGATGGACGTAGCCATATCCCAAACCTATACGGCTAACACCGGTAGTGAAACCACGTCCCCGTACTGGCCCTGGTCGTTCCTGTCTAGCGTTGAATTGTCCCTGCAGTCAATGTACAGTAACGTCAAAGTTGACAATGGCTACGACCTTATGTTGTTCGAGACGTTGTGGCCTACACGTGAGCCTCATATCGTCGCCAACGACCTAGGGACTAACCCAGCCGAAAAATCCTACTCAGCTGGCCCTCCGCAAGCTGGCGTCCCTTATGCGGGTGCCGTCAATCCTAACCTCTACTCCACAGCACCAAGCAGTACGCCTACTAGCCAAAACCCCACTTTTGAAGTAGTGCTGCCAGGTAGTACGTACCTTGACGAGTACTGGGATATGGACATGCAGGGCAACTTGCTTTCGTCGCTTGCCATACCCGCCCGGATCAGCCCGCAGTACATGGCAGGGGCAGCCCGCCAGGTTACACCCAAGGTTGTACTGGCAGCCGGTAGCGTTAGCGACCTGTCCACTGGCCCCTACAACATCGTAAGCCCTGCCACTTTGACCTTTAGCGCCACTTTCTCTATGCGTAGGGTGGGAGTTTACTCCACAGAAAACCCGGCTACAGACCCTCCGGTTTACAACTGGCAACTTCAAAAGATCAGCAAGTCCTATCCCCTCATCGGTAACCCAGTCTCTATCCGCATAGATGAGAGCGCCCAAATCCTTGGGTTGTTTTTGCGTTTCTGGGACCCAACGCTAAACAGTGGGGTGGGTGGGCCTATCGCTATTACCAACATAAGCAAAATACAGCTACTCTATGGTGGCTCTCTCTACCGGTTCAACGACACCCCTAAGACCATACAGCGCCGCATTTTCGAACAAAAGCGCCTTTTGCTTCCCGCTGGTGTAGTGGCCTGGGACCTGTCGCAGGACCCGGACGGTTCAGGCAAAACCACCAACGCCTATGCACTAAACACGCTAGTAACCGCTAGCCCAACAATCATAATTGAATGGGTAAACGGGTACGTGCCGGGTGCCAATAGTAAGGTGGTCATAGGGTACTACGAGCTCAAGTACGTTGTGGCACAGTAAAGATAAGGAAGGAAACTAGATGGCAGGTACAGCTACAGCGGCCCTATCTTCCCCTGGCTATGGTTCTGTCGTAGTCAATGGACAATTAGTGGGCGCACAAACACTGGCCGCATACTCGCCCCTGAATTATGGGGGTGGGGTTACAGCGGTCCCCGCAGCATCACCGGTGACGATCCCGCCCGCAGTGGGTTATGGGCAATCCTCTAGCGCAGCCGCTTATTCTATGCCTACAGGGTCAATTCCATCCAATGCTGGCACTAATCAGGTGCGGCCACAGTATATAGGTAAGCTAATGGAAAGCCCTGGAGTGTGGGGCCTAGCACTATTGGTCATCGGCCTAGCGTGGATGAGGTACGTCCACTGGAAAAAGTGAGCCATGAACGCTTGGGGTATCATTCTAATAGCTATTGGAGCTGTCATGTTTTGGTACGCTAGCAAACAGAATATCCTTCCCAATATAGGGCAAGCATTGAAGCAACCCTTGGGAAAAAAGGGGTTAGCTACTGTACCCCAAGCTTCGGGGTACGCACTAAACCCGGTTTCCCAAGGGTCCAACATCCTACATTACCTAGGACTATGACACCGATAGCTAACCTAGTTGTCCTATGGGGCGGTGGCCTATTGCTAGCCAACGTCCTATTCGACCCTATTTTCGCCAACTTTAGGCAAGGGATTACGAGCGCATCCATACATGCCAGCGACCTGAACACTTCCCCCGTTCATATGCTCTTGGTCGGCCTCAT
>JAKAXF010000100.1 GCA_021816645.1 Microcaldota archaeon
TTTTAAAGATTTCAACTGCTTCATTCTGATTCTTGAAAAAGTTTCTAAACTGGCTGCTCTCTGTAAGGAAGGTACAGATCAACTTCTTGCTTTTTTTATCATGATCAATTTCTCCGTTACGGAATCCCTGCAAAGTCTCCATAATCAGGCAATCAATTGCCAAAATCGCAAACCCGAATGTGCCACGTTTGTGACCAATTTCATGCGCAATCAGGACATCTACCGGCGCGATGAAACGGTGACAAATCCTACTCTCAAAGATTTCAATTGCCTTTGTCCAATCGGGGTGTTGTGGTTTATCAAGTTGTAATCGCCTCCAATCACGGACCGTATAACCCGGCGCAATCTCCATGTTGTCTGGGACGCTGTTATTTGTTTTGGAGTGCATCCAATACTCCCAACATATTTGCCTGAGCTAAGACGCGCAGAGCTTCGCGTCGCGATGGACGTTCTGCGTCTTTATCAACCTGAAACGCCGTATTGCGCAGTCGGGCGATATAGTCATCGGGCAAACTGTGCTGTTTGGCGCCGGCAATGACCAGCGCCAAATACCAGTCGTATGGCCCTATACCTACTCGGCTGCGGGGCGCGTGATACGTTTGAACTTCTTTTTTTATCGTGCCATCGTTTCGTGTAACTGCCACGGAGCAACGCTGGTATCCTCGACCGACTCCTTCGAGCCGATCCAGCGCGGGCATCTCCGCTTCGGTTATGTTCCACAGGGCACCTTTCACATTGCAGCTCGCATCAGACGTGATTGTACACTTACCTGATCCATCGGTACTCCGTTTGTCGAAGCTGAGGTGGTAACCAGCGAGAGTCGCACGGCCTGCGAACGTGCTGTTCGGGCAACGTGCCAGGAGCCGCTGACGCAGCATATTCGAGCCATAGGCGAAATATTGGATGGAGACCATCTCTCTCGGGGTCCGCGTGCCAATCTATTCCGGAGAACCAGGTAAACGTGCAGTTTCGTTGTTGGACCAGATTGCCATGGATTTGTTGTAGCGAACAGCCCCAGTAAGGGCTATCTGACAGATGCGTTATTATTTGTCTCTGGGGAAATGAGGATCAACACATGAATAAGCAACCGTCATTCAAGCTCTTGGCGAACATTTACGGGAAGTTCCTTTGGGCACCGTTGGCCACAATCGTCGTCTCTTTTACATTACTCGGATTTGCCAGTCATGCTGCGAATACGGCTACCGACAATACTTGTGCCGACCTTCCAGAATTAGTCAAGAATGTCGGGAAAGATGATGCTAAGGCGAAGGCTAAGCTGGGGGCGTGCTATTTGAGTCGTGGTTACAAGTTCCTATATGAGGATCCAAATGGTCAAATAAGTCTAGAGGCCAATGTGAAAGCGATCGAATGGTATCGAAAAGCCGCAGAACTAGGAAATACAGACGCGGACAATATGTTGTACGTGATTTATTCTGACGCTCATGCTTATGCTGAGGCAGTCAAGTGGATTCGCAAAGCGGCGGAACAAGGTGATGTACGAGCGGAGGCATTATTAGGTGAATCTTACATGATCGGAAAAGGTGTTACGGAGGACGATAGACGGGGAGCAGTATGGATTTATAAGGCAGCAGAACAAGGCGATGTGGGTGCTAAGCGATTGATGGGTCGTCCTGACATAGAGTTTAGCTTGGGGGTTGCGTATTACCTTGGCAAAGGAGTACAGCAAGACTACGCTCAAGCAGCTAAATGGACTCGACAAGCCGCGGAGCAAGGCTATGCGCCTGCTGAATTTAATTTGGGCAATGAGTACTCCAGCGGGCAAGGTGGTCCGCAGGACTATACCCAGGCGGTCAGGTGGTATCGTAAAGCAGCAGCACAAGGACTTGCGCCCGCAGAGCATAATTTAGGCATTTCATACGCGAACGGTCGGGGCGTCGAGCTCAATCCTGCAGCTGCGGCAGATTGGTTTTACAAGGCGGGTATTGCAGAATTTAAGCAAGGCAAGCGGGATGAGGCCCTGCTTGAAGCGCAGCTCATTAAGGGGTTACAAAATCAATATAGTGGCTCTTTGCCGAATGGGTTTCTGGCCAATAAATTGCTTGCGCAAATTTATGGCCAGCCCGCTGCCTCAAATCTCAAACCCGCATCACAAAGCATGATTAGCGAAGGTACCGGCTGGCCCGTGGCAGGCGGATTTGTGGTGACCAACCACCATGTGATTGCCGGTGCACAAACTATCTGGATTATTACCGTAGCCGGTGCCAAATTGCAGGCAACTATTGCCGCCGATGACGTGAATAATGACTTGGTTTTGCTGAAGGTGCAAAACCCCTCTACCTTGCCGCCGGCACTTCCGATAGCTCCAAGTCCGGCAGCCGTCGGAGAGTCAGTGTTCGCGCTCGGCTACCCGCATCCCGATTTGATGGGCTCGGATGTCAAACTCACCGACGGAATTATCAGTGCTATGGCCGGACCCGGCGATGATCCGCGCTTATACCAGATCAGCGCCCAGGTTCAGAGCGGCAACAGTGGTGGCCCGTTGCTCGATATGGATGGAGAGGTGGTCGGCATCGTGTCTGCCAAGCTGGATGCCGCTAAGGTCTTCAAGTTGACCGGCGATCTGCCGGAAAACGTCAATTACGCCATAAAGGCTTCGTACCTGGCCGCACTCCTGCAGTCCGTAAACCCGATCGGCAAAATGCCGGTTTTGGCCGGCAATCATGCTTCCCTTGAAGCTCTGGACAAGCGCATCGCGCCCTCGGTAGTCATGATTCTGGCAATACCGCCGGAATCTGGGAATTCTTCAACTGCGCCGCAAGAATAACCAACTACTTTGGGGACAAGTCTGACAGGAGCCGAGGTGCGGGAGGAGGCAACCCTCGTTTATCAGCCAAGTAACAAAGCCCGTCATGCGACGGTCTTTTTACTGGCAGAATCGGTGGCTAGGATGAAAGCCCTGGGCTCGGTAAAAATCACCGCGGCTCGGCGGGTCACGCGGTAGGGTTGGCAAGGCAGTCAAACTCCAGAGTGCTAAACGAGAAAGGAAAAATGAAGCGGTTTCGGCTCAGCGCTCGACTCTTTCCACGCGATCCGGGTACCCCACCAGCAGCACGTCCGCCGGGCGGTGCGCGAAAATGCCCACGCACACCACCCCGGTGATCTGGTTGATTTCCGACTCGAGACGCGGTGGGTCCATGATGGACAGCCCGTGTACATCCAGGATGATGTTGCCGTTGTCGGTGACGAAGCCCTGCCGCCAGTCCGGC
>JAKAXF010000101.1 GCA_021816645.1 Microcaldota archaeon
GTCCCCATCAGTCTTTAGCCAAGCAGTACCACTCCACCATTCCTTCTTTAGAAGGATATGATTCTTGGTTACAGGATGCACACGATTTGTTACGACACTACGACGGTTGCTGTATATTGCTTTCATTGGTTAAGTCTCCGTAAGTTAGTTAGTTGGTTTACGCCCCATCCACCATCCGTTTATTATTTTATGACATTAACAGCGTCGTTTTCATCGAGCGTAAAGCCAAGAGATTTTGGCAAGCCACCAATCATATCGCAACCGTCGCGTGTGAACATAGCCACGCTGAAATCATCGCACCTGACAATAACATAGGTGCTGTTTACTTCCACGTTCCATTTCCTTTTCAAAAACATCGTCTCCGGTTCGACCTCAACAAATTCGTTGCCATCTTTTTTGAACGCAATACCACCTTCAAAAATAGCGAAGTTTTCGGATTCTTCGATGAACTCAAAATAATCTGTGC
Organism: Microcaldota archaeon; assembly: GCA_021816645.1. Next base: position 467 of record JAKAXF010000101.1, read on the forward strand.
TACCATTAACCGTGTACTTTTTGCCTTTTTCGAGCATAGCATCTTCTGTCAAGCACGATGAGGGATATGTCCACCATTCGCCGTCTGAAAAAGTGCATTTTACTTTCGTGTCCGTAAGCACTACTACCTCAGTAACTTTCTCTCCGCATCGGTATTCCATGCTATCGTCCCAACCTATTGAATAGTCAGATTCACACGCCTTTTTCACAAATTCCATATCGCTTTTAATACGCACGAGCAATCTCCTTAAATGAATATTCAACAATCTGACGAGCCACATACAAATTACCCTGCTGCTCTTCAGGTACATGCAGCGAATCCAGATGATCTTGAAGTGCAAGCAGTTTGTAGTGGTCGTGTTCTGATACGGCTGTAAGCACGTACTTGAGCACTTTCAAAAGTTCAAGTTTGTCCATTATTCATCCTCCTTAACAAACACACCATTAACCATCTTCCCTTTGCGGTCCTTGATTTGCCGCCAAGCAAGGTCAAGACAATATTCAAAATCGACGTGCATTTGAGCAGCGAGAATAATAAGCACTACCGTACAATCGCCAATCGCATCAAAGGCGTCGTCATATTTATCACGAGCAATGGCGGCAGCAAGTTCTCCAACCTCTTCTGTCAACTTCAGCATTTGCGCGTGCTTTGTAGCGCCATCAATCAAGTTACGATCACGAGCCCATTGCACTACATTCTTTACGTTGTCCATGGTTTACTCTCCTTCCTTAACGAAATCCCCATCGTCATTGAGCATATAAAAAACATCCGCCTCAATATCTTTGCCAGCGATAGCACAGCGAATGTGAACAATTTCTCCTTTATTATTCCTGTTCACCAGTACAATCGCGCTTCCTTGGCAGGCTTTCGCTTTTCCATAAAAACCAGTAGAGACCGCTACTGAATGTTGTCCTTCTACGGTAGCCGCGCTCCAGTCGCCCGTGTTGGTCGCCGCGCTCCGGTTGCCCGTGTTGGTCGCCGCGCTCTGGTTGCCCGTGTTGGTCGCCGCGCTCCGGTTGCCCGTGTTGGTGGCCGCGCTCCGGTCGCCCGTATTGGTGGCCGCGCTCCGGTAGCCCGTGTTGGTAGCCGCGCTCTGGTCGCCCGTATTGGTGGCCGCGCTCTGGTCGCCCGTATTGGTGGCCGCGCTCCGGTCGCCCGTATTGGTGGCCGCGCTCTGGTAGCCCGTATTGGTAGCCGCGCTCTGCTCGCCCGTATTGGTGGCCGCGCTCCGGTCGCCCGTATTGGTGGCCGCGCTCCGGTAGCCCGTATTGGTAGCCGCGCTCCGGTTGCCCGTATTGGTAGCCGCGCTCCGGTTGCCCGTGTTGGTAGCCGCGCTCCAGTCGCCCGTGTTGGTAGCCGCGCTCCAGTCGCCCGTGTTTGATTCGGTTTTTGTAGACGTTAGATGAGACATGATCCAATCTACGCTTTGCTGCACCAATTGAGGAATCTTGATCTCCGCCTTAATGGTAATTGACGCAGAAGCAATCTTCGTATCATCAGAATGGCGTTGCATATCACCGAATTGCTCTATAACACAATAACGACTACCAGCAGGCGCATAATAAGAAAAGGCATCTATACCATACTCTACGGCATGAAACCCAGACTCACACGCTTTCACAACGCCGTCATGTGTATAAGTTTTTCCTACCTCAAACTGATAATCACGACAGCGGAAATTTTTGTCAAAGCCTTTGATGCTAATGATTTTCTCTTCCATGTCACTCTCCTTTCCCATTCAACAGCGCCTTACCCTCTTCCGAGCAATGGGCCCACGGCTCTATTTTCCAACCTGCCTTACGCAATGCGCCAAGTGTTACGCGAATCTTTTTGCCGCCTGGTAACGGAACGAGATAATTGCCGTTGTGAATGAGGGTGTATTTGACGTTGCATTTGGTGATAAAAGCTAGGTGTAGCATGTTTTGGTTCCTTTTAGTTATAATACTTCTTCAATGATGTTGCGTTCGGTGGTGGTAAAATAACGGATTCCTCCGTCCTCATTATATTCATTGCCATCACTGGCATAGAAAACATCCCACAGCGGGCCTTTTTCACTGCGTTCGATGGTTACGATTTTTCCGAGGCCGGTTCGATAATGCTTGCCAACTTTCAATCGAACCGTTCCACCATCCACACCATAGTGTTTTCTTTTAACCAGATCGTAGGTGACGTTATCGGAGGATTTCCCGTCTTTCGTATATTGTCGGTGTTGTTCGTCTATAAAATATGTACCGTCGTATTTTACGATGTTTACAATTTCATCAAGACGATTTCTGAAACTTCTATCTACAGCTAGTTCTCCGTAAAATCCAGTAGTATTTTCCATAACTCTGTACTCCTTTCGCCTGTCAGTGAAACCATTTTACCAACCCCATCCTCCCTAGTCAACACATTTCTTAGGGGTAGACAACAAAATTTTTCTATGGCAAACTTAAACAATGAATATCAAAAAGATTATTGTTTTAATTGCGTTTTGTGGATTCTCAGCAAGCGTAGGCAGCCTGTCTGTCCCGCATATCACCATTCACAAGCCTAAACCGCGCCTGGTGGGACTACCAGCGTACATAAAGAAGGCTGCGCGAATTAGTGGACTTCCTACGAAATTGATTGCGGCTGTTGTACATGTTGAGTCAAGGGGAAAAGAAAACGCGGTAAGCAGCGCTGGAGCGATAGGTCCGATGCAACTGGAGCCTGCAACCGCTAAGATGCTGCACGTCAACCCGTGGAAT
>JAKAXF010000102.1 GCA_021816645.1 Microcaldota archaeon
CCGATGCTTGCAGCGAAAATCAGCATATGGAGGCTATAGTAATACCCCGCAGCTTGCTGCGGGGATTTTTATACCATTGAACTTGTTAGTCATGAATCATATTAGCGCCGGTTTTTCGAGTCACCCAATGATACTAGATGTCCGCGCATGTGCAAGACTATTAATGCTGCGCCTCAAATCAGACCTCGTGTTAGTTAATTCACCATATAACAAACATATCGCTAACACATGCCAGCATGTCTACCGGCACGCTGCTCAGGTTTGATCATATGGGACATAAACACGAATAGTCAACGCTAGATTGCTGCCTCTTAAAATAGGAATCCGGTTTCGACGAGGGCTCTGGCCTGGGTAGGGTTATTCCCTTGCGGACCAAAAACATCGCCCTGAGTGTAACTACTTGCCTGTACGTAGGAAAACTCGGCACGGGCGAAGAAGTCGTGATCCTGGTAGGTGGGTGTCACGGTGATGGACCACGCCTTACTGCCTGGTCCATACATCAGGTTAACCGCACCATCTGTGGCGTTGCCGGTGCTTGCGATATATTCGGCTCGAGCGGCCAAGGTAACGTGAGGGGTGAGGCTATAACTCGCCAGGAGAGCCGCACCCTTGGTCGCCGTGCTGTGTCCCACACCGATAGCGGGGTTGGCGGGTACATGGGTGTACTGGAGGTAGGGCTGAATCATCAATGGACCCGAGCTATAGGTATAGATTAGGTTGTAGATGTCGCTGTTGTTTTGATAGATCGGGGTAGCGAGACTGGTGGAATAATCCGTCTGCCCCGCGTTGCCCATGCCCACGAAGCTCACGGTGTTGGCGGAGTTGATGGTGTAGGACAAGGAGCCGGAGAGCCAGTTGTAGCGGTTGGAGTAGAAACCGTCACTCCATGCCAGAGAAGCACTCAATGGCCCTGCGCTGTAGTTAACTTGCACCCCGCGATTGACAGCGTTTTCCTGGTTCCACAACAAGCCGCGCTCAATGTTCATGTTCTCGAAGGTAAAGGTGTATTCCGCGCCGATCAAGGTGGGGAGCTTGCCGATCAGAACCGAGAAATTCTTGGTGGGCGCGATCTTCAGATAGGCTTGCGGCAATGCGCCGTAATAATCGCTGGTGGTGTTCCCTGTGGAAAGGAACGGCGCGCCCAAGGCGGGCATGTTGTAGGCTCCGGCCTGGAGAAAGAACTGAATCAGCCCGTGCGTTTTCTGGATGAATATCTGGCCATTGCTGATATCGGCGCGGGTGTATTTATCGGGGGTGCCTGCGAGGCCTGGGTTGTCCTGCCAGACGCCCATGCCGCTCATCACGCCGGTGATGTCCAGTTTTCCGAGCGGGCCGGCATTAAACTGAAAAGGAGATGGTGACTGCAGCGGTCCGGTCATCGCTGGCATCGGCAGGGGCGCAGCTTGAGCAGTGTCTGATAGCAGTGCCAAGGTGGACAAAACAACTGTGGATAGGATCGTCAGCTTGCTGCTTATGCGGCGACACTCAATATGAGTGAACATTTTCATCACAATTTCTCCGATTAAAAAACAGTGTTTAGCAATTTTCATGCCACATACAACAAGGTGCGCCCTTTGTTGTTGCACCATAGCAACGCAGCGAATTTTGCATAAAGCTGATAATGATATTTGCACAATATTGGTGCGTCTTGAGGTGTGATGCACCAAAATAGATCATGCAGATCCTGCCAGGATCTCGACACAGGGGCTACCGAAGACCTGAATCTACTGGGCGCTAACGCTGTTACAAAAAGCGATTGCAGGACTGAGCATACGATTGACGACAGGTTTACGAATCGACCGTCCGTACAGGTGAGTACAGAATGCAGTAACCCATTGGACTAATTCGTCCCTCCACAAGTTGACAGGTCCCGTCCTTCATCATTCCAGGTCCCATGTTGGGCATATCCCTCATCATACCCGGCCCCATACCGCCCATCATTCCATGTCCGGCAACCCCGCCAGTCGGGATGAAATGTATGCACATCCCGCACATCTTGTGCCCGCTCGGGTGGTCCTGGTAATGGACGACCGCTTTCGCAATCTTCTTGCGCGTCGCGGCGTGGGCTGCTGCGCCGACAAAAGGGTATGCGGCAACTGTCGCAACCATCGTGGCAGCAGTTCTTATCCAACTGCGGCGCGAAATTTGTTTATTCTTTTCCATTAGATGCTCCTCAGTGGGTATGCGCCTATCCAAACTTAGGCAGAAGGGTTTTGCATGTCAACCGCAACCGACAACCCCACAGTCGGGCACTAACTCTTGGGCTCTCGCGCATGGGCTTGAGGGGAGGCTCATCTTAATGGGCTGATTACAAAACAGAAGACTTAACTCAAAAACGAAGGTTTTCTGAACACCTGGTTCCTGGACACTTTTGGGGCCATTCCCAGCCCTGATTCTGTCCATCAACCCGTCCGGTTTTTCAGCGTCCAGCAAACCCCTGCTTCGCCCCTCTCGCAACGGGCCGTTTTTGAGAGGCTCTCACCGCCCGTCACAGTGACACACTGAATCAACCCATTACCGTTCTCAGAATTCGCTCTTGAAATGTGTTTCTTGATTCAGCCCTGAATGAACGGGCTTTGAGATTGTCACTGTGACACCTCATTACCCATCTCTTACCTGGGCATCCCCAAATGGATCAGAATCGCCGTCTCCACGGCGGTCATGTCGGCCTTGCTCAAGCTCCCCATAGGATTTTTCAGGCGGCTTTTTTGTCTGCGGCCATGATCTGATCGGCCATCGCTTTGCCGGGCTTGCCGGAAAGCGTGACCAACGCCTCCCCCGGATATTGGCGGCCGGTATTGCTGGTCAGCGGCACCACGACCACCCGCGCCAGATTCCGGTTGGCCGCGTCATTGCTGACGATCACGGCGGGCCGGGTCTTGCGGATCTCGCTGCCTACCGATGGATCAAACTCTACCCACCAGACTTCACCGCGCTTCATCGGCCATGTCCGCCAACAAGGCGTTGCACCATGCCTGTGCTTCCGTCTCGCGCTCCTGGTCTGCGGCCATCGCCTTATAGCCATCATCCAGTGCCGTATCGAGCACATGCGGCCTGAGCAAGTCCTCGATGTACTGGCTCATGTGCCGCCTGCCGACGGTCCGGTACAGCCCGTCGTACACGGTTTCATCCAGGGAGATGGTCATTTTCTTGTGCATGGCACCCTCTTTTATACGTAATACATAGTATCATTAT
>JAKAXF010000103.1 GCA_021816645.1 Microcaldota archaeon
TACCATATTCAAAAATAGAGTATTTAAGAATTTAAATCCAATGCAGTATGGAGGTAGCTGGTATTTTCGTGGTAACGTGAAGAAGGGAAAACTGCTCGGAAACGATGACGCGAAGAAGATGATTGTCACACTTGAATCCACGTACAAGGACGCAAAATACTATCTCAACTTCTCAACCCCGATAGACCTGCTTGCCGCTGCGATACTCTCCGCGCAGACCAAGGATGAAGTTGTAAACTCCATAACCCCCGAGCTTTTCAAAAGGTTCAAGACCGCAAAAGACTACGCGAATAGCAACGCCGACGAACTCATCGGCTATGTGAAGCGCGTAAGTTTCGCCGGCAACAAGGCCAAGAACATCATATCCGCGTTCAAGATAATAGAAAGCAAGTACAACGGCAAGGTTCCAGACAAAAAAGACCAGCTAGTCGAACTCCCCGGTGTCGGGGAGAAGACTGCAAACACCATACTGATAAACGCTTACGGGATAGTGGAAGGTATACCCGTGGACACGTGGGTGATAAAACTCTCCTACAGGCTTGGGCTCAGCATGAACACAGATCCGGAAAAGATAGAGAAGGACCTTATGGGAAAGGTGGATAGGAAATACTGGCACAACTTTGCGTACGTACTTAAGACTCACGGGAAAAAGATATGCGGCACCATACCAGAGTGCAGCAAGTGCCCAGTCAGCAACTTATGCCCAAGGAACGGCGTTTCTAGGAGTAGCTAAGAATACCTAAACGGTTAAACCATGAAAGTGATTGCAGACCTCCACGTACATTCCAGATACGCGATGGCTTGCAGCGCAAGCATAAACATAAGGTCCATGGAGGCAACGGCTCTGCAGAAAGGGATAAACCTACTGGGCACGGGGGACTTTACCCATCCAGACTGGCTGTCCGAGTTGAAGTCGGAACTTGAGAGCTGCGACAACGGCACGTACAAAGTAAAAGGTAGTGCTTCAAACGTGCGCTTCGTGCTAAGCACTGAAATAGCTACCACTCACAGCGTTGGAGACTACTCAAAGCGAATACATCACTGCGTCATGCTATCGGGCTTCGATGCAGTAGACTCTTTCATAAATGAAGTGAAAAGCAAGGGCAACCTGTCAGCTGACGGAAGGCCGATGCTCTCTATGTCCCCTTCGGAACTCGTCGACACCGCTATGTCTGCAGACAGCAAAGCGTTCGTATACCCTGCGCACATGTGGACTCCTTTCTTTGGCGCTTTGGGGCAGTACGCAAACTTCAGCTCGCTGAAAGAGGTCTACGAAGACAGGGAAAAGGACATATACGCGGGTGAAACGGGTCTGAGCTCTGATCCGAAGATGAACTGGCGAGTATCAAACCTGGACAGATATACGCTCCTGTCCAGCAGCGACATGCACTCGCTCGCCAAGATGGGCAGAGAAGCCAACGTTTTCGACCTCAACGATGGATTTTCATACAGCGATCTTATAAACGCGATAAAGGACAAAGACGGCAACCATTTCAGCAAGACCATAGAATTCTACCCAGAAGAGGGCAAGTATCACTACGACGGCCACAGGGATTGCCGCTTCTCGATCAATCCAGAGATTGAGAAGAGCAGGATATGCCCGGTCTGTGGCAAGCCTCTCGTGATAGGCGTGCTGCACAGGGTCAACGACCTGGCAGATAACCCTCCAGGTAGAAAGCCCGCGGGTGCGCATCCGTTCATAAATCTCGTTCCTCTTGCTGAGATCATCGCATACGTTATGAAGAAAGCCGACTACTCCACGGCCGTAAAAGCAAAATACGAAGAGCTCATCGGAAGGTTCGGCACAGAGTTCGAGGTGCTCTCGGAGGCAAAAATAGACGATATAGGCGCCGTGGCCGGGGACGAGATCGCGGAAGCGGTCTCAAACGTGAGGGAGAACAGAATAAGGATAGAACCGGGATACAACGGCGTGTTCGGTAGGCTGTACCTTCTCGGAGAAGACGCCAAGGAAAACAACCAGACTAAATCAAGGCAGAAATCACTTTTTGACAGATAATTCACGCTGTCCGGTCCTCCTGATCCTCGCCCTTCCAGTTAGGTCCGTCATCGCATCGATTATCTTCTGATAGTGCCTTATCGCGAATATCAGTACGAACAGCGCGGCCGCTATTATCACTTCTGCAAAAATGAGGTAATCGCTTATCACCAGCACAGACATCGAGAATTTGAAGCCCTTGAGTACGAGCAGCGTTGCTATAGCTACTAGGAAATCAAGCCCAACAGACGCGTAAGCGAGTTTTTCAAGTAATACATTTAGCCTTTTGACTCTCTCGACATCTCTTCCATACACTGCCAGTCGCCACTAATTTCATTATGTCAATAAATAAAAACATGGTGTACAGAGGTTATTTGTGGAACTGAGAGCCGGCGCAAATAAAACAGCTTGCTATCTTGCTATACCTATTTAAGGTTTGATATGTCATATAGTAAAGTGGTAAAATGGAGGTGCAAAGTAGCGAGGCGAGGCGATTTGCTGGAAGTACTGCTGCTGGAATAGACGTGCTCATAATAATAATACTCGGTGCTCTGGCAGTCTACTATACGGGCTATCTAAACGGAGGCATAATCACCTTCATAGTGCTGCTTATCGTGCTGTCGCTTTCCCTGAGAGTAGTCAAGGAGTGGGACAGGATGGCCGTGCTGAGGCTTGGAAAGTACACCGGCATGATAGGTCCAGGTCTCTATTTTATAATTCCGATTTTCGACAAGACTCCAGTTACCGTGGATCTCAGGGTCATAAGCACCGTGTTCAGCGCCGAAAAGACGCTTACTACGGACAACGTGCCCGTAGACGTTGACGCTATACTGTTCTGGCAGGTGAAGAATCCTGAGCAGTCGATACTGGCCGTCCAGAACTACATCAGTTCGGTACAGCTCGCTGCGCAGACCGCGCTCAGGGACATAATAGGGAAGGAGGAGCTGTCAACAATGCTCGCCGGAAGGGACATAATAGGCGATGACATAAAGAAGCTGATAGAGGAACGTGTATCAAGCTGGGGAATAAACGCGATATCCGTAGAGATAAGGGACGTTTCAATACCTATGGAGCTGCAGAATGCGATGGCAAAGGTAGCTACATCAGACAGGGAGAAGCAGGCGCGTGTAATACTGGCCGAGAGCGAATCGCTTGCCGCGGACAAGATGATAGAGGCGGCGAAGAAATAC
>JAKAXF010000104.1 GCA_021816645.1 Microcaldota archaeon
GTATCCCAGTACCGTATCCGTTCGCTGCAAACTTGCTTACGTCAAGGGCGCGTAATTACACGGTCGGAATCGGAACCGCCAGTGTAGCTAAATCGGGTGTCCCGGTCTCAGACGCCAGAAATGTAGCCGACGCATCCCCTACAGCAGTGATCTGCGATTCAACGTTGCTGATAAGCTGTTTGTTCGCCGTCTTCGACTTAATCAAGTGGAGCGCTGCATTCGCAGCCCCAAATCCAGCTAGAATTTCCTGTGTCGTATTGGCCTTCCCGGATAGCAATGGCGCGATGGTCTGTTCTATCGCAGTTGCCAGCGCGGACGTTCCCACCGGAACGACTCCTCCTGCCTGAAGTCCTACCAGTCCAAGGTTGGCGAAAATCTCAATCAGATTGGCCCATGAAGGCTGCGGCGTTACTGGAGTTGTAGACATATCAGTTCCCCTTTGCGATAGCGGTTTGGGCCGCAGTCATTTTGGCGGTCATGGCGTTTACGCTGGCCGTTACCTGCGCTTGCGTTGCATAGCCCTTGTAGAACGAGATGTATGTGGCATCCGCTGCATCCAAGGCCGCACCAAAGGCGTTGAATGCGGCCTTGGCAGTCGGCGACAAGACCAACGCGCCAGACTTCACCGAGGCCGCAGTATCCATCGCGTATTTATGCGCTGCCTGGAGACCCGCATTGGTATAGTTCGGCGCGGTCGCGTTAGTGCTGATATTGGCGCTTGCCGCCTTGCATCCCTGATACGTGACCATGCCAGCAAACATCGTAGCCGTCAAAGCCACGTCCCATAGTATGTGCTTCTTCGATAGTGTCATAAAATCTCCCTTAGATTTTACCTTACGCTCAGATATCATCGCGCTTAGCATACTCCGCTTCCTAGGTAAAATACAATGTTTCCTACACGATTTCTCCGTCCTTTATGAAGCCGTGCCAACATCCAGCATTCACGCTTGGATGTAGAGTCAGATTGGGAAATTCTCCGCTTACCTGCCATTTATACGAATCTCCCGTCTGCCCTTGACCACGGTAGAGAGTAGTGGGTATGCGAATCTTTCCTCCGCACTTCCCGCAAGGACAATCGATCACAAGAACGCCAGCTTTCCATCGCGGATCAAGGTCTGTGATTTTCATTTTAACAGTTTCGATGATTTGGGAAATACACGCCTGTAAGCCAAATATACCGCTATGATCGCTACGATACCCGATTTCAGCAGATGCGGCATGGTCGCCAACACCGCAATCACGAAAGCATGAAACTGTGGAACCTCCGCATAAGCCAGCGGGAGAAAGGCGATAAACGCCGCCACGCTATGCTGCCAGTTCGGGTACTTCTTCAAGAAGGCTTGAACTATATTCATGTCATCCTCGATAAAATTGCTGACCGCCGATGGTCGCTACCAGCGTCATCGCATCCGCCCAGCTTGGTTTTGGAATGCTTTCCGCAAAATAATACAGACTGCCATTGGTGATATCTTCCGACTGTCCCGCTGTTGCTACTTGCTGGCAGATTTGCAATGCGTCCTTCCATGCGGTCATGTCTGCCTTGGAGGTAAAGGTGTTCGGCCAGATGACCGTACCAGGATCGCCCAAGGCGGTCATCGAACTGAATTGCAGTTTGTCTTCCACCACATCCGCAATCGTTGCGCCCCATTTGCCCGTCAGCAGCCGATTTTTGATGACCCACGCGACCGCAACCATTCCCTCGTGAGAATTGCGCGCCTCTCGCCAGACGCAGAGCGCATAGACGAATAGATCGAAGGAATTCACGCTTGCACCTTTTGTAGCGACTTACATGTTTGCGGCCATCCAGTTTTGTCCATTGCGCGACACGCTTCACACACCCCGTCGCCTTGGCAATCGCAGTACGGCGCTCGCAGTCTTGTTCCCGCTGGCTTCCTTTTTGCGGTTTCAGCCATCGCTTCCTGTTGTGTCATAGGCAACCTCTCTTCTAGACCTGCATCTCACTCTTTAGGCCGTCGTAGAATCGGCCTTCCATCCTTGGTAATTCCTGCTTCGCCGCCCTCTTCCGGGCCGCATCTTAACTATCTCTGTCCAAGGAACACCCTTATGGCGACCCGTCTCACCATCGACCTTTCCAAACAACTCGTCTACGATCCCTGCTGTGGCTGGCACATGCAACTCGATATTCTCGGCTTGCCGCGTACCTGTCCCAACTGTCAGGAACCGTTCGAGAAAACCCAACTGATCTTCTCCGACGGGAAAAGCACGACCATCCGCCGTCCCGCGAAGAAATCGCCCGTCCTGGTCATGTCGCGTACCGGCTAATTCTCCCACTCGGAGTACGGGCCGTCCTCATGGGTCTTGCTTAGTCGGTTTTTTAGCCCGCTAATTTGAGGCGCATAGGCGTTGGCAAGATCAGCTTGCGTCATCGGTCTATCTGTCACAGATGCGCTTGTGCAATCTTGATGCACGAAGCGGCCATGCGCTCCCCGCTGGCGCTCGAAGGGACGCAGCCGTTCCTTCAAATACTCGTTCTCTCTCTTGAGATCGAGCTTGTCGCTGCGCTCGAAACATGCCCAGAGAACCACGCCGCACAGCACGCCAAACAGACCCAAAGTGAACATGACCTTTGCCTCAGTTACACCACATAACGTATTCTGTCCCTGCATCCAACATTAATCCCATTGGCGTGCGATTGCCACCATCTTTTGCCGGACCAAACGGTACGTTCGTCTGTTGCCACATATACTGCGTCAATTCCGAACAAAATATATGATTTTCCGTAGGATGGATTTGCTGGAAGGGATGCCAAGGTACAAGAGTATGCAGCGCAATCTCCAGTTCCTCTTTGATTTCGTAGCCTCGCCCCAGCAGTCCCAGTCCAGTTCCAATCGCCTTGGATATATCTTCCGGCGTGGCTCCCTTGCGGCGACATAGCAACATCCTGTTTTTGCTCTTGGCGTAATGACTCAGCGGCAATAGTCTGCATCCGTAGACGAATACTGCTTCCATCTGATAGAACTCATCCGAGTATTCTGGAAAATCGCAAGGATTGACGACGTGGGAAGGCCCATGCTCCTCATGGCCGTTGACGACTCGCTCTGTGATCTCCTCAATGCTGTAGCTGATTGGAGTGGTATTCCATTCGAGCAAATAATCCCCAGTTCGTACCACTTCCAGCAGATCGGCAAACGTTCCCGCAACTCCCGGCTCAGTCATGGAG
>JAKAXF010000105.1 GCA_021816645.1 Microcaldota archaeon
TCTGTAGCGCGGTAAGGGTTCCACACAAAGTCCCCTGGCAACACGTCAACAACCCGTCTCGTCCCCCTATCGACCAATGCCATGGCGCAGTCCCTCCTTCCAACGGCCTTGGATCACGGAACCCGCCTTCTCCCACGAGGGAAACACCAGCGTCTTCGCGCGAAACCGATGTTGCCCCTCCTCCACTTCCCAACAGATATCTGACAGATACCGCCACAGCCTCCACACCTTGCGCGAGGGGCTGCCGACCAACATCATGCCTTGCATTCCGGTTCCTCCCTTCTGTCGAAAATGCGCGTGCTACCCGGTTCCAGATACTCCCGCGCCAGGGCCAGCATGGCGCCCCGCAGGGACAGGTGCAGCCTGGCTGCGACACGCTCCAGCAAAGCCTTCTCTTCGGGAGCGAGCCGCATGGAGATTTGGGGCCGGAAGGGACTAGACATGCCAGGATACCTCCTCCGCAGACAGTTCCTCTACCCATTTGCGGGCCCGTGCCAGACAGTTTGCGTATGCGCTTCCCTTCCTCCCTCCTACATGCGCATGATAAAACTGGCCACAGTAGAATATCCGAATGCCTTTACGCAACAACACTTCCTCGCGCAAAGGTGTACGTTGCGGATCGAACTCCACCCCTTCTGGCACCTCCACCACAGCCATATACTGGTCCGGTCCGCCAAACCCGCAGCGACCCACCTTGGCGTGCTGGCTTCTCGTGACAACATGCACCTGCATTTCAACACTCCCCTTCATACGTTGTGACAACCTCAGTATATTGGGCAACAGCAAAGAACTTCCTCGTTGTCCCAAATATAATAGCGTTGTGTCTGGTTAGGATTGTTGCGGCTTGGAGTACCCTTCCTACCAAACCAACTCTTCTTGAACGCTCTATGCTGCGCTACCGCCTGTTGGGCCTCCTTCAACACGCCAAACTTCCCTAACAATTCGACGTGCCATCCTTCTCCACTACCTTCAGTAAACTGTACCGTATACCGTTCGTCCCGCGCCATCCCAAACCCTCCTCTAGCGTTGTGACAGCCTACGGGCCCGTGTCTATTCCTCCTCTTCCTCCTCATGTCGAACCCAGACACATACGAACTTCGTATAGATTTTCGGCACACCTGCGAACGATGCCCAAACCTCCTCCAACCAGTCCTCGTTCACACAAACATAGAGCACGCTACTGTAGTCTGATAAGTCAACCCCGATCATGTCTTCGACCCAGGTGATATCCTGCGAGTCTGTCGCCAGCTTTGCGCCAACTGGTAACGCGCGTGCTTCCAACAAATCTCCAACCCGCGCCATCCCAAACCCTCCTCCAGCCTGTCTCATCAGCACCAGGCGGCTATCCCTGGTGGACACCTGCCAGGTGGCAGGTGTTTCGACTAGTGCAGCGAATTGTAAACTTCCTGCCAGTTCACGCGCCACAGACTCCCGATGTCCAGCAGCATGGCCAACACCTTGGCGTTCAGGTTCGGGCCAGCTTCCTCAAGTTCTCCTGAAAGCTCTTCCATCCATGCCTTCAGTTCCGACGCATCGGCGTAAGTTAGAGCTTCCGCTTCCATTCCCGGATCATTTGTTATCCAGGAGCTTGCGCACCATGTCTCCCGATTCGTCCATCCATTGTAGCGAACGTCCTCCGCCATCCCGAACCCTCCTCTAGCCTGCCTTCTCAGCACCAGGAGGCTATCCCTGGTGGACTCCCGCGTTCGCGGGAGTTTCGGCGCTAGTAGCGATTTCCGTATGCTGCCATTCCCTTCGCAACGTTCTGGGAATTGCCTTTAGCAACGAAGAAGTCGGTCAACTTGTCCTTCGCATATGCTTCCCGAAAGGCTTGCGCTTCGCTATCGGTGTGATACTTCGCTACTTCCAGTTTCTGTAGCTTTTCAACGTGCACCGTTGGGGAATGAAGTCCATATGGATGTGCCCAAACGTCGACACCTTGCCACGCTATGGTAGCAGTTTCCGCATAGATTCCAGTACGAAGGCTTACTTGCAGATTAGACTTGCCCAGTGTCGTAACGTTCCCGTGCTGGTCAACACGCAATGTGACGTTTGCTTCCGGGCAGTAGACTTCCAGCCCAAACTTTGACACCTTAACCTGCCTCGCTTCGCGCATTCCCGAACCCTCCTCTAGCCTGTCTCATCAGCACCAGGAGGCTATCCCTGGTGGACACCTGCCAGGTGGCAGGTGTTTCGACATTAGTGCAGTTATTGTGCCGTCACATTCACCCAATGCCACACATTCTGCTGCGAGGAAGCTGCGTACATTGGGTGCTGTTCCCGCACGCGGTCCACCGAAGCTCCTGGCGCGGCGTAAACTTCTGCTGCTGGCACCGCATACACTGCGGCGCCCGCGCACGCTATGACTACCGATCCCGCGTAGGCATGCACGATAGACCTTGCTCCTGCCACCACGCGAGAACCTGGATGCGCAAACGCGCACTCGTCCGCGCCTACCACGAGACAATCCCCAGCATAGGCATAGCGCAGTTCCATCCCCGAACCCTCCTCCAGCCTGTCTCATCAGCACCAGGAGGCTATCCCTGGTGGACACCCGCAAGCGCGGGTGTTTCGACGCTAACGACGGTCCGGACAATCCTCCTCGGTGTGGACCACGTCCGCCATGGTGTGGTCGATATAACCGTAGTCGTACAATCCGTACTTCACGGGGATACGAAACTCCCCCGGACGCGTCTTCCAGATCTTCGTCCGACCGTTGCGATGCCAGACGTAAACCTTTCCTCCGGACGCGTGGTCCTCGTGAAAATAATTCGCCGTCATCGCTTCCTCGAACGAGATCATCCCGAATCCTCCCCTTTCGCGTTCCTCTTCACGGTATGGCTACGAAGCCATACAAGGGGAGTTTGCAGACTTTACATGCTTAGGCTTCTGTCACAAGCCTAGTCTGCCAACGATTTGTCAAGGTGCGTCCTGTCCCCAAGAACGCGCTTCCCAGGAATCACGCATAACGCCGCGTGTGGCAATCTTCCTGGCGCTACGTACCCAGGTGACTCCGAACTCGCCTGCGCCGTCCTCCTTCCTGCTACTACAATGCCAGCATATCACTACCACGGGGAAGTGCAAGCAGTCTGCTACCGAAACCCTTCGACAAGATTCGACAATCTTCGACACGATTCGTCAAGGCGTTAGCGATGTTTTG
>JAKAXF010000011.1 GCA_021816645.1 Microcaldota archaeon
TCTTAAAGCATAAGCAACGCAATCGGAACGCACGTTCGTCACCTTGCTCTGTCCGTACTTAATAGTTTGACACGCATACATTTATATTCTTTGCACGTTTGGCCATCAGCTCACGAGGAAGTCGTTGGGTTTCGGAGGCTCTTCCGGAACGCCCTTCCTCTTCCTTATCTCCCTGACTATAGAGTCCTGAAGCTGTGCCGGCACCTTCTCGTACCCCGCCGTCTCCATGGCCCAGAGGACCCTGCCCTGTGTCAGGCTCCTCAGATCGTTTGAGAAGTTCTTTAGCGTATCTGAAACTGGCAGCTTTGCCTTTATTATTACCTGTTCCCTGTCCTGCTTTATCTCCACAACTACGCCCCTCTTACCCTGCAGGAAGTTTATGACGTCTGACATGTAGTCCTGCGGTATCGTAATCTCGTAGTTCATCTTGGGCTCGAGCAGCGACACACCCGCCTCGAGAAGTGCAGCATAAACTCCGTTTCTTATGGATGGTATTACCTGCGCCGGTCCCCTGTGCACGGGGTCTTCGTGTATAACCGCGTCCACTATGCTTACAAGGACTCCGGACACTTTCTGGCGCGCCAGCGGCCCGTCCTTTATCGCTTCTTCAAATCCCACTATCACATTTTCCATTACCTCATTTATGTACTGCACCCCGTGGGTAACGTCCGTTAGTATGCACCTGTTGTATATCTCTACGGCGTTCTTCGCGACGTTCCTGTCCAGGCCGCACTTGACCATCGTCTCTACCGCGGCCTGTCCCTTGGGCTTGCCTTCGTTCAGGGTTCCGTCGTCAATCGCTTTCTGCAGCGCGGCGGGAAGCGGCTCCACGGTAAGATAAAACTTTGTATGCCTGTTTGGTGTTTTGCTTTCTACAGGACCCGCCTTGGATTCTATGGTCTCGTTGTATAGAACTATCGGCTCGCCTGATATTATCTGTATTCCAAAATCGTCCCTTATCTTGGTCTCTATTATCTCGAGGTGCAGCTCCCCCATTCCACTGACGAGATGCTCTCCTGTCTCCTGGTTTATCTCGGCCTGTATCGTCGGGTCTTCCTTGGAAAGTTCCCTGAGCGCCTCTATAAGCTTCATCGTATCTCTAGAATCCTTGGCCTCTATGGCCTTTGTCACCACCGGCTTCGAGTAGTGCTTTATAGGGTCGAACGGCTCTATTATGTTCTCGCTTAGAGTGTCACCTATAGTTAGATCCCTGAGCCCCACTATAGTGGCTATGTTTCCTGCAGGCACTTCGTCTACGGGCACCCTGTCCGGCCCCATGTATACACCGACCTGCTGTATCTTCTGCATCTGGTTTTTTCCTGATACGTGCAGCTCGACTCCTTTCTTGGCAGAGCCGGAGAAAACTCTCCCTATAGCGACCTCCCCGCTGTGCTGGTCATATGTTATACCAAACACCACTATGTTTGTCTTGGCGCTGTAATCAACATCGACCATGGCCTTGCCGTCCTCGCTCTGGACGTCGCCGTGCCATATTTGTGGTATTCTGTACGGCTGCGCCACCTTCGGATTCGGCAGGTTGTCTACTACCATAGAAAGTGTTGCCTCGTCCACTGGGGCGATGTTCTGCAGCTCGTTCTCCCTTCCGCTCGTGAAGTAGTTGAAAACATCCTTGAACGTTATGTGGTACTTCTCCATTATAGTTTTTGATACGGCCCACTTGTCATAAGCTGAGCCAAACGCCACGCTGTTGCCCTCTACGCTGACCCTCCACTTATCTGCAAATTCTGGCGGGGCAAACTGCTCTATCAGGTAGTTTACCTTGCCGACAAGATCAAGAAGCCTCTGGTACGTCTGCTCTGGAGTGAGCCTGAGTTCGTTTATCAACCTGTCGACCTTGTTGACGAACAGGATGGGCTTTACCTTCTCCTTCAGCGCCTGCTTGAGCACTGTTTCTGTCTGAGGCATTATCATTTCTACAGGGTCTACAACAAGCACCGCTCCGTCCACCGCCCTCATCGACCTCGTTACATGCCCGCCGAAGTCAACGTGCCCCGGAGTATCGATCAGGTTTATTATGTAGCTCTTGCCCTTGTAATCGAATCCCAGCGATATGTCTGCCGACTTTATCGTCATCTTCCTGTCCTTTTCTATGGCTTCGTAATTCGTATAAAGCGCGTCGCCGGCCACGCTCTTAGATATTAGCCCTGCCCTCGCTAGAAGAGAGTCTGTGAGTGTGGTCTTTCCGTGGTGAACGTGCGCTATTATGGCTATGTTTCTTATGCTGTCGTAGTTCTTCATAAGTTTGGAGATTTCCTCTACCATGAATTCCTTTCTGACCATAATTAGCACCACTATCTTGCGCTCCTCGCCATGCGCTCTATCTCGTTCTTCCTCTTTATCGCGTAGCTGTTTATGTCGTTGTTAGCGGTCATCACCAGTTCGTCGGCGAGAGCGTCGGTTATGCTCTTCTTCTTGTCGAACGCTCCGATAACAGTAGCGAACGCTATGTTTCTCAGCGCTATGTCGAGCCTCTTGCTCGCGCTTATGTCCACGGTGACGTTTGCTACAACGCCTCCGTACCTCACGCGCGTAGTGTCCTCTATGGGGGCGCTGTTCTCTATGGCGCGAATCAGTATCTGCAGCGGATTCTCCTTGGTCTTATCCGCGACCTTCTCGAACGCCGCTTCTATTATGTGCATAACCTTGAGTTTTTTGCCCTGAAGACGGCCCTTTGTCCTGATTACGTGGCTGCCTATCTTCTTTCCGGTTCCGCCCCTCATGAGGTAGTTCTCCAGCCTCTCCACCACGTTGATTCCACTCTTCGAAAAGTCGCGGTTGCTACCGCGCCTGAAACTGTTCGGATACTCTACGGGCCTGAGGTTAATGTAGTTCTTGAGGCTCGGGTCTGAAACAATAACATCGTAATCGTACTTGCCGAAGAGCTTTACGACTCCGAGTCCCAGCTCCCTGCTCTCCTCCCTTTGCTTCGGAGCAGCCCTCTTCTTTTTTGACTCCGGAACGGTCTGCTGTCCGCTAGGCATCGCTTCATCTGACTTCTTGGCGATGTCTGTCGCCTGCTCTTTCGGCTGAGCCTGCTTGGCCTCTGCATCGTTAATATCTACTGCTGCCATTTATTCACTATCTCTTTGGCTTCTCTTTTCTTCCGGTCCTTATCTCTTCGAGACTGGTGCCGTTCACTTCTACTACCTTGAAACGCACGCCTGGAATCGCACCCATCTGCCCCCTCTGTGATCCGCCGAGTCCCTCTATGGTTACCTCGTCGTGCTCGTCTATGTAGTTTATTGATCCGTCGCGCGGTACGAAAGCTCCTACAACCTTGTTGTTCTTTATCAGCTGGACCCTGACGCACTTTATTAGCCCCGAGTTGGGCTGCTTCTGCTGCAGTACGTACTTCTGTATGACCAGGGCCTTCGCCCTCGGTACTACTCCTACAGGGTCGTACTTCTGCTTCAACTTGAGTTTCTTTCTCTTGAGCCACTTTTTAAGCATAACCTGGTGTCGCCTTTGCTTAAGCATCTTCCTCGCTGCGAATTCTCCGTTTCCCATTGTAATCACGATTCCTCATCTTCCTGCGTTGCCGCGACCTCCTGTTCTGCTTCCGTTGCCCCATTGTCTTCGGTGTCAGCCACGCTCTTGCTCTCTTTCTCCTTTCCTTTCTCGTCTTTAACCATATCTACCTTGGAGTAGTCAGCTTTGAGTATGTCTGAGTTACCGGCAGACAGTATTGAGAGCGCCGAAACGGAGAAAGGCTTACCGCATACTGTTCCGAGGTCCATAGAATTGCCATCGAACACCGTGACTTTTATGTCGGACAGTTTTGCCATGTGGACTATGTCCTCTGACAGCTCTTTCTTACCGGCAGACGCCACTATCACAAGCTTCGAAGTGCCGTTTTTTATCGAGTGCATAACGCTTTCCGCTCCTATCGCTACCTCGCCGCTGTCTACAGCTAAACGTATATCTCTTGATAGGTCTGCCATATGTACCACAGAAAATAGCTGGGATATGGAAGAATGAACTTATAAAAATTATAAGAATTACTCATTTTAAAGGATAGAAACATATATATTGATTATGAATGCTCTGAGAATTACTGGAATCATCCGTTGAGCATCGTGGAGTTGCACCCCATGGGTTCGCTTATCTGGCTGCTGAATATGAGGCGCAGATAGCCGAGATATGGTATGACCGCGATAACCTTGCCCTCTACGTAGCTCTTGGTAGAGTTGATCTCTATAGGGTAGTTGCCAAACTGTATGTCGAGGCCGGGATTGTTGTCACCTTTTGTAAGCACGAAATAGGAGCTGCCGGAGTGTATTATTGCATAAACCCTGTGCACTATGTAGCCGTCGCCTTCCTGGTAGAAGTAATCCTTCGGCAGGGTTTTGTATACGACAATCGAATTATTCATGTCTCCGTTTATGGTTGTATTGCCTATAGTTATGGCGTTTGTATACGCCTCCTGAATTGTGCTGCCGTTGCTCAGCCTAACGTTGTCCACACCACACGAATACTTTATCAGACCCTTCTGTGACGAAGGCGCTATCAGCCTTCCTCCCCCAAGGTCAGAAACGTAGAGCGCCAGAGAGTCGCCCGGCTTGTATTGCTCGCTGGCGGTGGACGGATTGCTCTGATTGTACGCCACACAAAACGCGAAGTTGCTGCTGAAGTTGCTAAGCGCGTTGGACCAGGTGGATGCGCTCACGTTTACTATAGGCGCACGCAGCTGTGTCGCGTTACTTATGCCGTGTATGGCTATAAGGTCGCCACGATGCAGTACAGGCAGCATGCTGCACGTGGGTACTACGTTAAGCGGCTCCGATGTGTTCAGCAACACCTGGAGCGAGAACCAGAAAACTACTACCAGCACCACGGCGAGCAGCAGCTCAGCTATGCTTCGTTTTCCGCCTTCTTCGTGCACGCTTGCGATTACTTCTATTGCAATGATCGTTATTATAGTGAAGAATAGAGCTATGCCGAACAGCGCAGACAGCAGCGCCGTCTTTTGAAACATCACGTAAAGCACAAACAGCACAACTAGTAAGATATAAAGCGGTATGGTATTGATGCTACGGGCGCGACTCTTTGGCTGTGATTTGCTAGGCGATTTAATGGCATTCGATCCTTTTTTTTGTGCCATCAGCCACCACCCTGCGGCGTTCCGGAGCCGTTTACCGCCTCGATCTGTATCCCAACGACCTTCGATTCGCCGTCCTGCTTCATGACGCCTATGGCGGTTTCGGCGCCCTGTATCAGCGCGTTGTTGTGGCTTACCACTATGAACTGCGAGTTCTTGCTAAGCTCTTTGGTAAGTTTGGAGAGCTTTATCGAATTCTCCTCGTCTAGTGCTGAATCTATCTCGTCGAATATGTAGAACGACATCGGGTTCATGAGCTGAATAGAAAACAGCAGTATCAGCGATATCAGGGACTTCTCCCCTCCGGATTTGCTCTCCAAAGTTGCCCTCATCTTTCCATTCGCCGGAAGGTTTATTATCAGCCCTGAGTTGAACGGATCTTTAGGGTCTGAAAGGGCGAGCGTAGCGTTGCCTTCGAATACCGTAGAGTAAAGCCTGGAGAAATTTGCGCTTACCTTTGCTAGGGTCTCGTTGAATATGTTGAGCTTCTTTGATTCTACCTCGTCTATTATTGATATTATGGAGTTTTTCTCGTTCTCCAGCGTGGAAAGCTTCTGCGACGCCTCTTCCACCATCTTTTTCCTCTCTGCGTACATCTCCGGTGCCTTGAGGTTGACGGCACCGAGCATCTCTACTTCGTTCTTTAGCACTGCGGCCTTCTCTTCTAGGGTCTTGAGTGATTGTAGGTCCAGCTGCTTAACGTCGTGATACGACATCAACTCGACTTTTATGTCTCCCAACCTGGTCTGCGTTTGCGCGATGGTCATCTCGTATTCCTGCATCCTGTCCTTGATTTTTGAAAGCTCGCTCTCTGACTTGCCCCTTTCGAATGAAAGGGCCGAAATCTTTTCCTCGTACTGT
Organism: Microcaldota archaeon; assembly: GCA_021816645.1. The sequence goes on from JAKAXF010000011.1 coordinate 5,981, forward strand.
GATATCATCTTGTAGAGCGACGCCGATTCAGAGTCGTGGCTCTTTATCGTGGTCTCCAATTCCCTCTTTTTGGTAGATAGCTTTTCTATCTCACCTTTTAGCGACCTGCTCTCTGCCGAGGCTTTTCCGAGTTCGTCGTCTATGGCCGCGAGCTCGCCCGAAACGGTCTTTGTTCTGTCTCCTATCATCTCGTCTTCCTTCTCCAGCGATGCTATCTTCATTTTCATCTGCTCGATTTCACTTCTAAGCAGTTTTATCTTTTCCGCGGCCTCCTTGTCGGCTTTCCTGCCCTTTGTCTCAGAGAGCTTGCCGGATATCATGGAGTAGAGCCTCGTCTCTTCGGTTTTCAGCCCCGCCTTTTTATCCGCGAGCATTCCCGCCTTTTCCTTTAGCGACGCAAGGGATTCCAGCATCTTGCTCGCGACCGATTCTGCCTCTTCTATTGTATTCTCGATGCTGATTATTCGTGCACCAAGTTTCTCTATCTCTTCAACGTCTCTCTTGTACTCCGAACCTTTTGAAAGAAGCTGCACCTCGTAATCTGCAAGCTCTTTCCTTATCTTTTCGGCCTCGCTCGAACGTTCCTCGTCCTCGCCAGAGAGTGCAGCCTTCTCGCGCTGCAGGGACTCGAGTTTTGAATTGAGCGAAGCTAGTGATGGCTGCTGGCGTATCAGACCTCCGGTAACAACTCCTGAAGATTCTACCAACTCGCCTCCAGGAGTTACGAACCTGGCCTTTCCTATGCCTGCCTTCTTCGCCTCCAAAACGCTTTCGACGAGATACGTGTCTGAGAAGACGTATCCTATCGCGTTCGAAAACTTCTTATCGTACTTTACCAGCTCTATGATCGGCTTTAACGACGTGATTTTTGCACGAGTGCCCTGCCTTATGTCTTCAAGCGGGATGAACGATGCCCTGTCGCTTCCGTTAGACTTGAGAATCCCTATGGCCCTGTTCGCGTCCTCTATGGTGTCTACTACGAAGTAGTTTATCCTGCTCTGGGCAGCGGCGTATATGGCGTTTGAATCCTTTTCATCAAATTCGCAGAGATCCTTCACACGCCCGTAGAAACCCCGTGGCATATTCTTTTTTAGGAGTGCGAGCGTTTTGTCAGAAGCGCCCGCCACATATATTTTCTCCTTCACGCGCAGTATCTCGAGGTCCATCGCTCCGGCCCTTTCTGCCGTTTCCTTGGCCTTGCCTTCCAACTCCTTCAACAGCGCTCGCTTCTTTTCTGATTCTTTCCTAACCGCCTCAATTTCTTTTGTTGTAGTTGATAGGGACGATTCCAACGCGGAACGCTCCCTTGTAGTAGACTGAAGTTCCCCTTTCATGGAGTTTATTCTCGCACTAGAGGATTCGAGAGACGCTGATAAACGGCTTTGTTCGGCCTGGATACGTTCTATTTCCTGCGATACGGATTCTATTTCAGCGCGTACATTCTCGTATTCTTGCGCGAGGTTAGTTTCGCCATCGTCGCTGGTTTGATACACCTCACTTTCGGCAAGGATCTTCAGCTTACTTTCCGCTTCTTTTTTCAGGGAGGCAATCTCACTCTTGTTGCTTTCCGACTTCCTTGCTAGATCGGCCTTTTCGCTCTTCCCCGACTTCTGCTTGGCGGCATAAGACTCTATCATAGACTCCAGGGACCTTATCCTTTCCTCCTTTACCGCTATGTCCTTCGCTATCTCCTCTATTATGTGGTTTGTGGAGTTGATCTCCATGGACCTTTTATTCAGCTCGCTACTCTTCTTCTCCTTCTCAGAGCTCAGCCGCGATATCTCCTTGCCTGATTCGGCGATGCTCGCCTCTATCTGCTGCTTTTTTGCCTGAGCTTCCGCGCGCCCGGCCGAAGCTTTTGAGAATTCCTCCGTGAGCTGGCTTTCCCTGAGCTTCAGCATAGTGTAGTTTACTCTTTTCAAAGTAGAAGTCATTTCTATGTATCTCTCTGCGTCGGCCTTCTCCTTCTCCAGCTCCTTGAGGAAACCCATCCTCTCATTCAGCATTATCTTTGATCCGTTTATCTTCTCTTCCACTTTCTCGAGCTCCTTCATCGATGCTTCTTTCTTCTCGTCGAATTCACGTATTCCGGCCGCGACATCTATGAGGCCGCGCCGTTCCTTCATGTTCAAGTTGAGTATTCTTATTATCTCGCCCTGGGTTATGGTGTTGGTTATTTCTATGCCTCCCCTGTTTGCGTGAAGCATATCTATAACCTCCTGCCGCGTCGCGTGCTTCCCGTTGAGCCTATATCCTACCTTGTTGTTCGATTTTATGTGTCTGACTATCTCCACCTCGCTGTCGCCAGACATCTTAACGGATACCCACGCCTTCTTTATTCCGTCGTCGGGATTGGGCTTCGCCGCGTCGTTTATCAGCTGCGTTGAATTCGTAACTCTTATCCTGCGCAGCGAATTCTCACCGAAAGCGAAAAGAATTGAGTCGCATATGTTTGACTTGCCGGAGCCGTTTGGTCCTACTATGCAGTTGAAACCTTTGCTAAACCTTATTGTAGCGCTGCGGAAAGACTTGAAGTTATGAAGAGACACCCTGTCTAGATAGAGCATTTCCTTACCTGGTCGCTGCACGTCAATAAATATGGCTCTGAAACCCTTTTATTTGTTTCTTTCTATTCTTGGGACTTCCTGTGGAGCTGCCTTGCTTTGGATACGTGCAGCGCTATTATTGAGTCGGCGTGCTGCGCGAATACCACTCCCGCTATCTTTTTGCCCTTTATTACTACAGCCAGCGGAGCGTTGCGCGACTGCATCTCTCCTACCGCCTTTAAAAGTTTGGTGTTATACGACACCATAGGCAGTTCCATCCCGTAAGCGTAGACAGGTTGTGATAACATGCTTGGCATCGCGTTGTTCGTGGTTTGTAGTTTTGAAGGTATATGGGCAAGCTTGACCGAGTCCCCATCCCGGAAGAGTATTATGTGGGTGTGCGATTTCAGCATCTTTTCGTATACGGATGACAGCCTAGCGTTCCTGTCAACAATCGTGAAGTTCTTGCTCAACGCGGCCCTCACATACAGATTCGATGCGTAGGTCTTCGCGAACGCGGACTGCAGCTCGGCCTGCGATCCAGAATAGAGGAACATCACTATGAAGAGGTCATAGAATACCAGAAATTCCCTGTTGAGCAGGCTGTATCCTTTTGCGTATATCGCAAATATTATGGTGCCGATAACGAACAGAACAAGAACCACGTTGCTCAGTTTCACCGTTATCTGCGTCGACTTGAGGTAGCTGCGCTTCCTCTGAAGGTACGCCCTGAACACCCTCCCCCCATCAAGCGGGAAGCCCGGCAATATGTTGAATACCCCGAGGAGCAGGTTTATCTCCACGGTGAAGACAACCGTCTGATGTATTATGCCAGCCGGAGCTATCGGTATAAAGAGCAGGAACAGCGCCCCCAGGGCGAAGCTGGCCAGGGGTCCGGCCAACGCGATGTTGAACTCTTCTTTCGGCTTTACGGTGTCGAGATCCATTACCGATATTCCCCCGATCGGAAGTAGCACTATCTTATTTACTTTCACTTTGTAGTGCAACGATGTCATAGAGTGCGACAGCTCGTGCAGCAGCACGCATATGAAGAGTATCACGAAAAGCACGAAAACGTAAATGCTCAGTATAAGAACGAAAAGCAGCAACAGCAGGAACGACCAGTGGAGCTCTATTTTTATCCCCGCTATCTTGCCTATGGTTGGTGAAAATCCCGCCATTTATAACACGAATGGTATTGTATTAATCGTTTTGATAGGAAGTTATATAATAAAATGTCGGTGTAGAAAGGTTATGCGTGTAACGAGGTGCCAACGTGCAGAGTAAAGAGAATGTGATGTTCATACTGAACGAGCCAGCGCTTGTAGTAGAAGAGAGTGGAAAGCGTTACCTCGTTGTTGGAGACCTTCACATAGGGCTCGAGGCAAGGCTTAGGGGCAAGGGCGTACACGTATACGGTATTGCCGAGAATATGGTGAAAAAGATAAAGCGTATCATGAACGAGTTTGATTCAGACTCGTTGATAGTGCTCGGTGATGTGAAGGACAGCATACTGTATCCCGATTCATACGAGCTGCGAGCCATAAAATCCTTCTTCGAGGCTCTTGAAGGGATAGAAGTAGTGGTAGCCGAAGGAAATCACGACGCGCATCTTGAGGAGATAACGGGCGTACGACCAAAGAAAGAGATACTGCTCGGCAGATACGCGCTGTTTCATGGAAACGCCTTCCCGAGCGCAGAGGCGATGAAGAGGGACTACCTGATAACTGCGCACAGCCACGTCGGCGTCACGCTGAAGGACGAGAAGGGGACGGTTTATAGGTACAAAGCGTGGATGATATCGAGCTTATCTAAGAAAGCGGGAGAGTACTACAAGGAGTATAACAAGAAGGCGAAACTTATCTCGATGCCGGCGTTCAACGACCTTATACTTGGAACAGGAGTCGAACAGCTATCAAAGAAGGACAACCTTAATCCGCTGCTTAGAAATGGGATATTCAATTACAGCAGGGCCGAGGTGTATCTGCTAAACGGCGAATTTGCTGGGCGTGTGTCATCGCTGAAATGACGCACGCGGGTACATGACCGCAAAGCAGCAGGATCAGGACTCCCTTATTATCGTTATAGGTATCGCGCCCTTTTCAAATTCGAGCTCGGCCAGATCCAGCGGATTGGTGGTCCCTTCCGGAACGTCTATTAGCGGCGGTGCACCGTAGGCGAGCTGGAGTGCGCGCGCGCCTATGATTCTTGCTTTCTCGTATTTAGTGTATTCTTCTTTGTCCTGCATAGAATCATCGTGATACTATTTACCATTACACCGGATTTGGCTTAAACCTTCCCTTGAATTCCTTTACCTCGTTTTCTATCTTGCCCTTCCATGGCAGGAACTCTTGCGGAGTCTTGGGGTACTTCTCGTAAAGCGCGTTGATCTCCTTCATCTTGCTCATCACGTAGAGAAGGTTGCTGAAGGCGTTTATGTTCGCGGCACCCTGCAGTGCGAGCTTGAACTTGGTCGCTAGACCAAGCTCGGGAACCAAACCGTAGCTGAGCTGCTTTGCCTCCTGCGCTGTCAGGAACATCTTCATACCATAGTTAATAAGATCGTTGTTCAGAGACTGCAGATACACCCTGAACACCTCAAGGCTGGCGCTCTTCTTGCCGTAGTGCTCGTTGAAGTCAAGGTTGTACTTCCATAGTCCCTTTGCGCTAACGTCACCGCTGTTGATCGCTTCTACGGCGTCAATTCCGGCCAGGATTCCTGCGGTCAGGGCTGGCCCTATTCCACCCGCGCTGATCGGATTTGGCATAGCCATGCTGTCTCCAGCACCCATGTAGCCGTTGAACGTAAGGGATTCCATCTGATGCCTCACGGCCACGGACCAATATCCTTCCCCTCCGTTCGGCCCCTCGGTAAACTGCCTTAGGTTCTTGAATATGGGGATTGAAAGCGCGTACTCCTTCATCAGGCTTTGTAGCGTATCCTTCTTGTTAAGCTTCTTGTTCCTAAGCTCCAGGCTGGTCTTCTGGACGCCTATACCTACGTTGGCCCTGTTGCCCTTCTTTGGGAAGACCCATCCATAGCCTCCTGGAGACACAACCTGATTAAGATGTATGAGTGCGTATTTCTTGCTGTAGTACAACTCGTCTTCATGGTCCAGGTCGAACTCGTAAAGGAATCTTCCGGTAAGCTCGAGATCGTTTATATCGAGCATATTTTCTACGTATTCGTTCTTGGGCAGAAGACGCCTTAGCGTAGTTGATATGCCGAGCGCGTCTATTACCACCTTCGCCCTGAACTCCTTGTGCTCCTTCTTGGCGTCCTTTCCGGCAATACCTACCACGTAGTTGTTTTCCACTATCGGGCGTTCCACTTCGAAGCTCGGAGTATACTCGACCCCGTTCTTCAGCGCACCGTCTAGAAGCTTGCCTTCGAAGAGGGGCCTGTTGAGCACGTAACCCGCTCCTTCGTCGAAAAGCACTTTAGATTTGAAGTCTGGCGATATCGCCGTAACTCCTTCAACCCTTATGTCGAGTTCAGGATAATCAAACTTTATACCGAGGTTGGACTTGATGAAATCCAGGTGTGATTCGGCCACTGCGTCGCCGCACACCCAACCCCAATTCGTCTTCCTGCCTACGTTGGTCCTGTCGTTCCTGTCGAGAAGCAGCACCCTGGCCCCGTTCTTTGCGGCCATAGCTGCAGCGGGCAATCCCGACATTCCTGCCCCCGCTACTATTATATCATAATTTTCGGCCATACTTACACGTAAAAAACGCAAACGCAGTTTATATTAAACATAATCTTATTTAACCTTTTTGTTTCTCCCTTTTTTTGGTCATTGATAGTACTTTCCAGATGTCAAATATCCGGATCTGTAGATTGAATAATATGTGCAGGGGGAGGGATTTGAACCCACGAAGGTCCTAAGACCACAGGATCTTAAGTCCTGCGCAATTTTCTGTGGTGCTTTACCAGACCAGACTCTGCCACCCCTGCATGATCAAACGTTCATCATGCATACATGGACGGACTCGTGTCGCTTACCACTTTCTTGTAGGTATCGTGCGTATCCTTTCCTTTCTTCATCAGGTCCTTTATCTTAGCCTCTACCTCCTTCGCCTCTTTCTCCAGGTCGGCTATGTCTATGCTTAGTTTCATCATCTTGTTGAGCGCTACTATAGCCAACTCCGCATACTTTGGATCCACTATTTCGCTGCTTACCGGAACCAGTACGTCTATATCATCCAATGAATCCATAGCGGCGTTGCTGAGCAGCAATGCGCTCACGCCTATTGAAAAGA
>JAKAXF010000106.1 GCA_021816645.1 Microcaldota archaeon
TTTTGGATATTGTCCAGAAAGATTTTTGAACCCACGACCTTCACCTTAGGAGGATGTCGCTCTATCCAAGCTGAGCTACAGGCCCTTGACATAATAAATTGCAACAAACAAATAATAATCTTACCTGGCTTACAGGCACGTTACATTTTTCCTATTGCTTCTATACCGAGCAGTCCCAGCGCTTTCCTCATCGTTTCCTTGACTACGTAAGTAAGCAGCAGCCTTGCGTCCCTTTCTTCTGCGTTACGCGCCTTTAGTACTGGAGCCGCCTCGTAGAACGCCGCGAACGCGACAGCAAGAGAGTTTAGGTATTCGACTATTATATTTGGCCTGAGTTCAGAGGCTGCTTTCTCGGTTGTCTCTTCGAGTACAGCAGCGCGCTTTATGAGCGCGAACTCCTGCTCCGAGTCAAAACCGTAATCATGATTGGCGTCTGCACCGCTGAGGTAAGCAGAGCGTATCTTGTCCACTCTGGCTCCGCCCGATTCTGCGGTCTCTATTATCCTTGACGCCCTGGCGTGCATGTATTGGCAGTATGGCCCCGAGTTGCCTTCGAAGTTTAGCGCCCTGTTCCACGAAAAAATTATCTTCTTCTCCGGAGAGGTCTTCAGGAACTCAAATATTATCGCTGACCTCGCCACCTCCTCAGATATCTCCGCCCTGTCTTCTTCTGACAGCTTGAACCTTTCTGTTATAAGACTACGTGCTTTCATTTTCGCCTCGGCGAGGAGATCATCGGCGCTGAATCCGCTCCAGTTGCCGCTCCTTCCGGAAAGCTTGCCCTCCTCGAGTTCGACCTGACCATAAGCCAGGTGCACTATCCCTTCCGCCACGTCCCTACGGCCCATGACGCTAAACGCAAGTCGGAGCACAGACTGCGGATAACTCTGTGTAGCGTCAATTACGTTTATGGATTTGAGCGCGTTGTTGAATTTTCCGCTACCCGGAGATCCGGAGCGTGATGTTGTATACAGGGGCGCACCGTTGGGCTGCGAGAGGAAGAGGCTGTAGTTGAAAGGGTCCTTTATGATGCCAAACTTCCACATGTGGAAGGCTATGTCCTTCGCTACGTACGTGGCGGTCCCGTCACTTCTTATCAGTACCTTAGCACTCTCCTTCAGGCCGCGCAGATCTTCTGGAACGTCGCTTATCTTCTCCAGATTCATTATTATGCAGTCTTTGTACTTCCCTTCTTTCGGCTTCTCTATCACCCCGGAAGATGATAGTATATCAAGCGCCTTCTGCAGGAGGCCGGCAGCCACAATGTCGCTCTCCCACACCATCACGTCCTGATAAATCCCGAATGAAAAAGCTGTCTCGTATTGCGCCTTTACGCACTTCTCCGAAAGGTCGCGCAGCATCTTTGATTCATCGCTGCCGTTGCGCTCAGCATCAGCGAGCAACTTCTTTATCTCGTCCTTTACCTTATCATCGGAAAGCTTCTTGTTCACTTCGACGTACTCTTCACCAAGCCAGTGATCAAACTTCTTATCGGGCTTCCTGCCGAAGTTGGTGTATCCCCACAGACTCTCCACTACCTGCAGCCCGAGGTCATCTATGTAGTTCTGGCGCGTTACATCGTAGCCCATAGCCGAGTATATATTTGCGATCGTGTTGCCGAGAAGCGCGTTCCTCAGGTGACCGACGTGCCACGGCTTGTTGGGGTTTACGCTTATGTATTCGATTATTGCGCGGCCCCTTTTGCTTGCACCGCGATCCCCTGGCGAAAGAGCATGGTTGATAACCTCAATAGCGAAGTCCTTTCGCTTGAGATAAAAATTGATGAATCCGTTTTCTGCCGACACTTTTTCGATGTTGCCCTTCACTTTGATGTTCGATGCAATCTTTTTAGATACGTCTTCGGCGCTTTCTCCGCTGTCCTTTGCTATTCTGAACGCCGCAGAAGATGATACGTCGCCTATGAGTTTTGAAGGGGATATACTCTGCAAGAGCTCGGATTCACCCATCTTTTTGTAGCCCAAATTTTCGATCGCTTGTCCAAGAAGCGACGCTGCCAACGCTTTCATCTTGCTGTATGGATTATCGTTTTGACCGTAGCGCTCCATCTATCCCCACTTCATCGAATCATAAGTCTTCAATACCTTTGGTATGGCGCTTATCACATCCGTAGCGAGTATGTGGTTGCCGTTCTCTATGTACAGCAGGTCCGCTATCTTTGAGTGCAGGTATACTGCTGCGGCAGCGCTCTCGAAGGCGTTCCTGTGTGACGATGCAAACCCCGCTATTATACCGGCTAGCACGTCGCCCGTTCCCATCGTGGCCAAGGCTGGAGTCTTTGCTTCGTTTATCTTGAGCAGATCACCGTCTGTTATTATCGTTTCGTGACCCTTCAGCACGAGAACGCAGTTGTAATTCTTGGCAAAGTTTATCGCGGTGTTTATCTTACTCTCGAGGGTCGCGGAGCCCAGATCTATCCCTGAAAGCGCCTTGAATTCCCCGTAGTGTGGAGTGAGTATTGAGTTCTTTCCGAATATACCTTTGTTCCTGCTAAGCGCTCGTATGGCAAGTGCATCCACAACGACTATGTTACCCCTGTCCCTCTCGCGCTTTACAAGAGAGGCGATCGGCTTGTAGCTTGTCTCCGCGTTTGCCATCCCCTCACCGATCACTAGGGTGTTGTGCTTTATACTCTCTATCATTGGGAGATCCTCGTTGGAGAGTGTTTTGCCCTTCAGGCTCCTGATCGACAGATTTATCGATTGCTCATCAAGAGTTTCCGTAATCCCTTTTGGATGTATGAGCGTGGCGTATCCAGCACCTAGCCTTAATCCGGCCACGGCTGCGTTTACCGCGTACGAAGCGAGAAGCGGGGCGGTTTTGAACTCGGGGCTACCACCGAGAACGAGTACGCTGCCGTGCGAGTACTTGTCGGCGTCTATCGCCCTGCGCTCCGTGGCCAGCATAAGGTCTCCGGGCCCCGTAACCAGCTCTGCTGACAGAGGCACTCCTATTTTTTCTATGGTCGTACTTGATATCAGGTGGCTCTTCTGTATACCTAGCTTGAACTTGTGCAGTGTGAGAACGTGGTCAGCTTTTATGCTGGCGGTGTTCGGCATGCCCGTATCCCCGTCTATTCCAGCCGGCGTGTCTATTGATGTGATGTG